>NZ_JBKYMO010000559.1:0-3363 GCF_047302915.1 Massilia sp. CT11-108
GGATCTCGCGCGCGGTCCCTTCAATAGTTCCCTCCCAAACGGCGTGAGTCGTCTCGAACCCACTGTCCAAGGTGACAGCCCCAAACGAAAATGCGACCCCGCCAACGTCCAACGCCAAGATACTCTTGCCCCGCGCCAGGCCCCGCCGGCCCCGGCCGCACGTCCGCAGCCGAAACCGGCACCGAACTTCTCGGATATGGATGACGATATCCCGTTCTAAGCGCGACCTCGTTGTCCACTGATGAAAGCCCGCTCTTCGGAAGAACAGCGGGCTTTTTCTTTGTACATGCCGATGGGTTACCAATGTGTGCCTGATTGCGCCACACAGGTCTTGAGCGTTCATCTTTTCAGTGTGTTCACGTTACGTGAACAAGAAAAAATCGTGAACAAACGGGGCGAGCCTGCCCAATATGTGGGCTGCCTCACGCCCCGGGTGCAAATCGTCCCCAGAGTTTGATTCAAGTTAGTGCATGTAACTACAGCCGCCACCAATCTGGCTGGCATAAAACCTGCATCAGCTACTGCATCAGCCGCCGCCGGCGGTCACACCGATCGGAGCCCAGCATGCACGCAGAAACTCTCCCCGCCGTATCCACCGCCCAGCCCGACGTCAAACTGTCCGGCGACGTGTTCGGCGCCCTGATCAACCTGTCCGGCCGGCGCCGTTTCACGTCACAGCGGGTGGTGCTGTATTCCGTGCTGGCGTCACTCGGCCATGACGGCGCGGACAAGACTGCCCGCGACACCCTGGCGGCCTTCCGGGACGCGCATGTCACGCTCGTGCAGGGCAAGCAGGGTTTGCCGGGCATCTTTTGCCAGCAACTGCGCGACGCGTATTTCGGCACGATGCGGGGCGACCAGATCATCCGCGACTTCATCGCACTGGCCGAGAGTACGCTGGACGCCATCGGCACGACGTCGCGGCGCGCGCCCGCGCTGCTCGATGAGCTGGTGCGCAGCGCGACGCCGCTGCTCACCGTGCTCAATGCGCTGACCCTCGTGTACGAGGAACAGTCCAAGCGCCATGCCCTGCTGCAGCGCAGGCAGATGCAGGAATTGATGGGGGACATCAAGACCATCGCGCGGCAGGCGCGCATGGTCGCCTTCAATGCCCAGGTCGTTGCTGCGCGCGCCGGCGACGTCGGCAGGGAGTTCGCCGTGGTAGCGAGCACCATGACCAACGTCACCGGCGAGATCGATGCGCTGGTGCAGACCGCGCTGGAGGGTTCGCTCGCCTACTGAATCAGATGCGCTGGCGCTGCACGGTGTCGGAAACGTGCTGGTCCTGGACCCTGCGCGCGTCGCGCACCGTGAAGTCCGTCACCGACCGCAGGTCGAACAGCGCCGCGCCGTCGCTGCCCGGCTGGGCATTGACCGCGCTGAAGACGGCGTCCCGTACATCCTCCAGCACGAAGGCGGCGCGCGCCTCGGGCTGCGCATACGTCACCGTGACGTGGTCGACGTCGATGCCGGCCGCATGGCGCACGTACAGGCCATAGGCCGGGCACGGGCCGAACATGCCCGGCTCGGGATACGCTGTCGGCTTTTCCAGCGGGACCACGTCGCGCAGCATGGCCGTGCCGCCGCCTTCGACGTGCAAGCGCAGGTTCGACAGGTGGATGTCCTCGACCGGATGACCGGGCAGGCCGCTGATCGTGCTGGTAAAACCCGTTTGGGCGCCCGAGACGACGATGTTGCTGATGTTGACGCGCCGGATGGTCCCGACCGGCGGCGCATCCGGCCCACGCAGGCGCGCGCCGAGGCAGATGAAGATCGGATCGTTGGCCACCTTGCGCATGGTGATGTTGGAAATCGTGAGGTCTTCGATGTGCGAACCGTCCACGCTTTCGATGGCGAGGCCGCGGCAATCGTCGAAGATGCAGTTGGTGATCGTGATGTTCCTGAAGTCGCCATTCGATTCCGTGCCCAGCTTGATCCGCCCGACGCGGCCCGAGTGGTAGTCCGGTGTGCTGCGCTTGAATGTCCCGTCCAGCAGCGTGCCGACGTCGAAATTCCCGGCCACGTAACAATCCGAAATCGTGATGTTGTCGCAGGCCGCGATCCGGCCCAGTGCATACGACGCCTTCAGGCAGATGCCGTCGTCCCAGGGCGAATTGACGCTGCACCTGGAAATGCGCACGTTGCTGCAGCAATCGATGTCCATGCCGTCGCGATTGGTATCGATGCGCAGATTATCGACCGTCACGTTGCTGCATCCGGTCGCCAGGATACCGAAATGGCCCCCTCTCAAGATGCCGAAGTCGCGCAGCAGGACGTTATTGCATTCGCGTAGCGAGATCGCCTTGTTGCCTTCGCCCGGCCCGCCGTCCGCGTCGTAGCGTATGCTCCCGTCGGGCAGCTTCCGGTAGCCCGGGTTCAGTCCCTTGCCATCGATGTGGCCGGTGCCGGTGATCGCAACGCTGTCCAGGCCGATGCCCCAGATCAGGCTGTTCTTCCAGTGGCTGTGGCCGAAGTCCTGGTAGTTGCCGCCCGCGGCATTCGGTTCCGGCAGGTCGTACGGCGCGACCTTCCAGTCCACCGCTTCGATGACCGCGCCCGCCTCCAGATGCAGCGTGACGCGGCTGCGCAGCCGGATCGATGCGGACAGGTAGCGCCCGGGCGGGACATGCACGGTGCCGCCACCCGCCCTGGCCGCCGCCTCGATGGCGGCGTTGATGGCGCCGGAATCGACCGTCTTGCCGTCTCCGCGGGCACCGTAGTCGCGCACGTCGTGGCGCGCTGCGGCTTGCGCCTGCGCGTTGCCGAAGGCGGACAGCATGGGAAGCGAGACCGCCAGTCGGGCGGCTGAACCAAGCAAACGACGGCGGGTAAGTGTGCTCATGGACCGATACGCGGAAGAGTGGGTAATCTCTCGATGTTATCGATCTCACAATATATCTGCAAGCAGTTTATGCCTCCACCTGCATCCCCAGCGGCGCCCGATTCAGCCTGACATACGCATCCAGCACATCCGTCTTGTGCACGGCCCCGAGCAGCTCGGGGTCGAGTGCGCTGCGCACGGCCGGCAGCCGCTCGCCGAAGTGGCGCATGAACTGGCGCAGCGCGTCGTCCAGGCCCATGTCGGCGGTGACGACGGGCAGGGCGTCGGGCCGGGCGATGTCGGCGCAGGTGCGGGAGGATGCCTCGTCCCGCTCGTACAGCGCGGCCACGTCGTGCAGCGCCACCACGCCGCGGTAGCGCCGGGCGGCATCGACGAGGTAGACGTATTTCACGGGGTGCTGGCGAAACAGCGCGGCGGCCTGCGCGATGGAGGCATCGAGCGGCAGGACGGTGTCGGCGGGGCGGATCAGTTCCTGCATCCGGATCGCGCGCAGGCGTTCGCGTTCCTGCTCGTCGGCCGCG
>NZ_JBKYMO010000560.1:0-3351 GCF_047302915.1 Massilia sp. CT11-108
AGCCCAGCGGCGCCGTGAGGTTGGCCTTGGCCAGGTGGCGCGGCGAATCGATCAGGGGCACGCCGCCGGTGCCGCGCGCCAGCTGCCAGGAATAGCTGGCGCGCAGGCGTACGGCGCCGAAGTCGCGGTCGAGCGCGGCTTCCAGGCCGCGGGCATCGGCATGGTCGATGTTGCGGAAGATGAGCATGCCCGTGCCCGGCTCGACCTGCTGGCTGATCAGGTCGTCCACCGCGTAGCGGAACAGGGACAGTGTGGCGTGGCCGCCGCCTGCCAGGACGTGCTCCAGCACCAGCTCGCGCGTCGCGATCTTTTCCGGGCGCAGGTTCGGGTTGGGGAGCAGGCCGCCGGCCATCTCCGGCAGCGCGTAATACATCTCGTAGGCGTTGGGCGCGCGGAAGGCGCTGCCCGCGATCAGCTTGACGGTGTCGGACCGCGTCGCCTTGTACACGACGGCCACGCGCGGGCTGAAGCGATGCATGTCCGGGTCTTCGCGGTCGTCGTAGCGCACGCCGGCGTTGACGAGGAAGCCGGCCGGCAGGCGGATCTCGTCTTCCACGAACACGGCGCGGCGCATCGCGTCGCGGTGGTCCTGCAGCAGCAATTCGTAGGGCTGCTGGTTGTAGTTGTACTGGTCGCGGTGCGCGTCGCGTCCCAGCTCGGCGCCGATCACGATCTTCTGGCCCGGCAGGTTCGTCAGCGTCGCGTGCGCGCTGGCTTCGTACCAGCGCGCGTGGGCGCCGTCGACGTTCTGGCGGACCACGCCCTCGATGTCCGGATACCAGCCTGGCCCCTCGTAATCGGCCTGGCCCGACTGCAGCTGGACCGCCAGCGCCAGCGCGGGCGCGAGCTGGCGGTTCCACGCGAGGCCGATGATCGTCTGCGTGTCGCGTGTCTGGTTCGGCGTATTGAACACGGCGCCGAAGGATCCCGTCGGGATCCCCTTGGTGCGCGCGACGTGGCTGGCCGTGAGCGTCACGCCGCCAAAGCTGCCCTTGGCGAGGAAGTTCTGGGCGCGGTCCCAGTCGAGGTGGCGGGCGATGCCGTTGTTGGTCTCGGGGGCGTCGAACTCCGGGTAATACAGGTCGCGGCCCGCGCGGTTGAAGGCGCTGGCGGACAGCAGCAGGTCGGCGCCGTTCTGGCCGTGCCAGCCGTAGCTGGTGCGGGCCTTGCGCTCGCCCTGGCCGGCCGCGGTGACGGCGCCCTGGACGCCGGACAGACCACTGCCGTCGCGCGTGACGACGTTGATCACGCCGAACAACGCGTTCGAGCCATACACGGCCGAGCCGGGACCGGGCACGAATTCGATGCGCTTGACCATGTCCATGTCGACCAGGCCCCCGGTGCCGATGAGGGCCTGGTCGTACACGGCGTCGTTGATACGCATGCCGTCGACCAGCAGCAGGAAGCGGCTGTTGTAGTCGCCCGGACGCAGGAAGCCGCGCGCGCCCAGGTACGTGTAGTTGCGGTCGCCCGTCACGTACAGGCCGGGCAGCGTGGCCAGCGCGTCGGCCAGCGTGCGCCAGCCATGGTCGCGGATGTCGGAGGCGGTGAGCACGACCGCGGACGACGGTGCGTCGCTGATCGGCTGGGCGAATTTCGATGCGGCCGTGACGACCCGCATCTGCATCAGTTCCTCGAGGGGGATCGTACTCAGCGCGCGGATGTCGCCGGTCTCCCTGTCGGCGCCGGCGAGCGCGACGGTGGGCCAGGCCAGCACGGCGGTGCTGACGATGACGGACAGGGTGCGTGACGACATGGACGTGGACATGGGATGACAAAGGCCTGGGGTAACAGCCCGTCTTCTGTAAATTGTTTCAAATAATCACATGTCAGTACTATAGAGAAACTTTCGCGGCGTGGCACCGAAAAGTTGCATCAAAAAGACAGAATAACGCATTTATGGCAAGCATCATTCCATATTGCACCAAAAATGGGCGGTTACACTCACTTGCAATTGATACTGTTTCACTCTTTCCACATTGGCGCCTGACCGTTACTCTGTACACATATTTGTTACAACGATATGTAAGGGGAATACCATGCCAGCATTTGCTATCCGTCACACCGCCCGTGCCGCCCTCGTCGCCGCGATCCTCGCCGCGCCATTTGCAGCCCAGGCCGCACCCGACCACCATCGGCGCGCCGAAGCGCAATGCCGCAACTGCGCCACGGTCGTCTCGAACCATACGTACAAACGTGAACCCGAGCGCGCCAGCGGCGTCGGCGGCGTGGGCGGTGCGGTCGTCGGCGGCCTGCTGGGCAACCAGGTAGGCAGCGGCCGCGGCCGCACCCTGGCAACGGTGGCGGGCGCGGTGGGCGGCGCCTATGCCGGCAACCGCATCGAGCGCAACATGAAGGCGGAAACCTATACGGACGTGCGCGTCAAGATGGCGGCCGGCGGGTACCGTACCTTCACGGAGAAGGGTGTGCCGCGGTTCCGCAACGGGGAGCGCGTGCGCGTGCTGGATGGCCGCCTGGTGCGCTGACCGCCGTCATTCCCGCGAAAGCGGGAATCCATACTGAATGTCCGCAGTTGGACATTCGGATAGTTGTTCAAGGTATCGAATTCTGCGCTTCAGCATGGGTCCCCGCTTTCGCGGGGACGACGTTGCTTAGGCCTGCGTGGTCCTCACGTTCTTGATCACGAACCCGCTCGCCGGCAGCGTCGGAATCCGCCGCATGCCGACCGTCAGGTCCTGCGGCGGCACGTCGTAGGCGATCTCGCCGGCGAACAACTGCAGCGCCGATTTCACCAGGTCGCCCGTGACGAATTCGCCCGGGCAGCGGTGGCCCGAGTAATGGTCGCCGCCGCCGTGCGGTACGAAATCGAAACCGCTGCTCTGCCGGCGGTCGAAGCGCTCCGGCCGGAACACCTCGGGGTCGCCCCAGATCGCGGGGTGGTGGTTCGTGCCGTACAGGTCGAACAACACCCACGTCCCCTTTTTCACATGCATCCCGTGCCAGTCGAAGGCGTGCAGGGCGCGGCCGCCCATCGCCGGGATGAACGGGTAGTAGCGCCGCACTTCCTGCATGAACCACGTCGTGTACGCGTCGTCGCCCGCCGCGATGCGCGCGCGTGATTCCGGATGGTCGTGCAGCGCCAGCAGGCCGAACACGATGTAGCGCGCCACGGCCACCGTCGGGCGCAGCAGGTTGATGAGTTCCACGCCCGCGTGCTTGCGGTGCATGAGTTCCCCGCCGGCGTCGCGGTGGCGTGCGATCACGTTCAGCGGACTGTCGAACGCCGGCTGGACCTGGCCGGCGCGCACGGCGTCGACGAGGGCGCGGGCCCATTGCTCGGTGCGGGCACGCGCGAGGTGGCCGCGGGGGGGGGGGGGGGGGGGGGGGGGG
>NZ_JBKYMO010000561.1:0-3342 GCF_047302915.1 Massilia sp. CT11-108
GGTTTTGCATGACACCGGTGATCGGCCAGCTCACCGCGGCGAGAATGTGCAATACGGCGCCGCGAACCAGTCGAGGCCCAGCTCCAGGCGCCGCCGCGCTTCCGCCTCCATGAGCGCCGCGAATTCTCCCTCGCGCCGCGTGTACACGTTACGCAGGAAGCGCGCGCGCAGGCCGCCGGTGGCCGCCTCCGTGTCGAGATGGCTGTAGCCGTGCAGCGCCAGCTCGTCGCCGCGCTCCAGCGCCACGTTCAGGCAGGCTTCCATCGCGAGGGACTGCTCGGGGCGGAAGTGGTAATGCGGGACGACGAGCCACGTCAGCGGGATGTCCGCCACGGCGCGCACGGCTTCCACGAGACGCAGGCAATCGCTCCACGTGGCCGGCGCCACGTCGTGGATCGAGACGCACAGCATGTGCTCGTCAGGAGACCAGTCAGTCTGTGACACGGATGCGCTCCCGTTCATGGATCAGGTCGATGGCGATGTCGGCGGCCGCGTGCGGATACCCGTGCAGCAGGCCTTCGTAGCGGCCGATCACCTGCGGCAGGATCTCGTTCCAGTCGTAGCGTTCGACGGCCCTGCGCCGTGCGGCCTGCCCCATGCGGACGAGGTCGCGCTGGTAGATGGCCTCGATCGCGCCGGCCAGGCTGTCGACGCGGTTCGGCTCGGCCAGGATGCCCGTCTCCGTGTCGACCAGCTCGGCCACGCCGCCCTTGTTCGTGGCGACGACGGGCAGGCCGCACGCCATCGCTTCCAGCACGATCAGGCCGAACGTCTCGCAATCGCCCGGGTGGACGAGCACGTCGCAGCTGGCCAGCAGGCGGGCGAGCTGGCGCTGGTCGCGCCGGAACGGGATGTGCGTGACGCGGTCGCAATACGGCAGCACGCCGCCGCCGCCCACGAGGATCAGGTGGTACGGGTCGCCCAGCTTGCGCACGGCTTCGATGAGGACGTGCAGCTTCTTTTCCGGCGTGAAGCGGCCCGCGTAGACGAGCAGGCGCGCGTCCGGCGTGAGGCCCAGGTGTTCGCGCAGGGTCTCGTCGCGGCGCTGCGGACGGAACACGCTGCTGTCGATGCCGAGCGGCTGGTGGACCGCGCCGGACACGCCGATCGCGTCCAGCTGCTGCACCATGACGCGGCTGGGTGCCAGCACGAGGTCGAACTGGCGGTACAGGTTGGCGAGGTAGCGGCAGGTGCCGCGCGCGATCCAGCGGCCGAAGCGCGGCTGCACGAGGCGCGGCAGGTCGGAGTGGTAGAAGGCGACGGCCGGGATGTCGTAGCGCCGGCGCATGCGCAGCGCGGCCCAGGCGCAGTGGCCGGCGTCGCCCGCTTCGACGACGTCGGGGTGGACCGATTCCAGCAGACGCACCGGGCCTTCGACGGACAGCGGCATGCGGAAGCCGTGGAAACCCGGCAGGCCGGCGGACGGTATCTTGACGAGCGCGGGCACCGTGTCGTCGCATGTCTCCACGTTGGAGCTCATGATCGTGTGCCGGACGCGGCTGCGCCGTGCCAGCCAGTGGGCCTTGGCATTCAGATAGGTGCTGACGCCGCCTCCTTCGGCCGCGTAGAACATCGTGATGTCGACGAGATGCATGCTTGGGGTCCGGTCAAAGTATCCCCACAATAGCAGCGTAGACGGTGCGCCGGGTTTGCGCACTGTCAAGCGAACACCGCCTGCTGCCGGGAGCCGTCCTGGCCGCGCAGGCACCGTCCGGCGCCGCTACGATGCCGTCACTGTTGCGCGACGGTGCGAGGGCTCCCCGTTGTGGGGAGGCCCATTATGCACTGCGCCTGTCGAGCATGGCGCGCGCGATGGTGCCCGCGTCCACGTACTCGAGCTCACCCCCGACGGGAACGCCGCGCGCAAGGCGGCTGACCGTGAGTCCGCGCGCCTTCAGCATTTCGCTGATGTAATGGGCGGTCGCTTCGCCCTCGTTCGTGAAATTGGTGGCGAGTACGACTTCCTTCACGTCGCCATCGGCCGCGCGACCGATCAGTTTTTCCAGGTGCAGGTCCTTGGGACCGATGCCGTCCAGCGGCGACAGCCGGCCCATCAGCACGAAGTACAAACCCTTGTATGTCAGGGTCTGCTCGATCATCATCTGGTCGGCCGGTGTTTCGACGATGCACAGGAGTGTCCGGTCGCGCTGCTCGTCGGCGCACAGGTCGCAGACCTCGGTCTCCGAGAACGTATTGCACAGCGCGCAGTGATGCACCGCGTCGACGGCCTGGTACAGCGCGCGCGACAGCATCGCGGCGCCTTCGCGATCGTGCTGCAGCAGGTGGAAGGCCATGCGCTGCGCCGACTTCGGCCCGACGCCCGGCAGGCGGCGCAGTGCCTCGGTGAGGAAGTCGAGCGATTTGGACATAATTGACTCCTGGACCCCGGGGACGCCGAGCCTCCGCCGGTGCTTACTGTGCGCGCCAGGCGGACAGCGCCTCGGCGGTCATGGTGGGAACGAATTCAGTGACCGCATAGGTCGCGAGGCCCGCCTGCGCGAACGGATCGTCGCGCAGCGCGGCGTCGAGCGTGGCGCGGTCGGCCGCATGGGCGACGAGGATGCCGCCGTCGCGCGGCTCCTTGCGGCCCGCCATCAGGAGCAGCCCGCGCGCGGTGTGCTCCTGCAGCCAGGCACGGTGCGCCGGCAGGCAAGCGTCGATGCGCTCGAGCGGCGCCGTATAAGTTAGGGTAACAATAAACATCAGAACGGCATCTTGAAGCCCGGCGGCAGCGGCAGGCCGGCGGTCAGGCCGCTCATCTTTTCCTGGGCGGTGGTTTCGGCCTTGCGCACGGCGTCGTTGAACGCGGCGGCGACCAGGTCTTCCAGCATGTCGCGGTCGTCGCCCAGCAGCGACGGGTCGATCGACACGCGCTTGACGTCGTTCTTGCACGTCATGACGACCTTCACGAGGCCGGCGCCCGACTGCCCTTCGACTTCGATCTGGGCCAGCTGCTCCTGCGCCTTCTTCATGTTGTCCTGCATGGCCTGCGCCTGCTTCATCAGGCCTGCGAGCTGGTTTTTCATCATGATGTGTTCTCCAAAAAAGTCGGATGGGTAAATCGTTTATACAGTTTATACCGGCGCGGGCACGGACCCGGCTCAGGACGCGATCGGCCGCACGGAACCGGGCACGACGAACGCGTCGAACGTGCTCACCATGTCCTGCACGAACGGATCGGCATCGACGGCCGCTTCCGCTTCGCGCTGCAGCCGCTCGCGCCGCGCCTTGGCTTCGGCGCTGGCCGTGTACCAGGTCGGCGCGATCTCGGTCTCGACGTTCACGCGCACGGTCGGGAAGCGTTCCTGCAGCGCCGCGCACAGTTTTTCGCTGTTGCCGCTG
>NZ_JBKYMO010000562.1:0-3336 GCF_047302915.1 Massilia sp. CT11-108
GCGCCGTGTAGCGCATCGCTTCGTGCAGCTTGGCCGGCACCTGGCTCTCAGCCGGCAAGAAGCGGTCGAGGGCAGACTCCGCGTCGGCCTGCACGGCCTTCACCCAGGCCTGGAAATCCTGCGGCGCGCTCATACGTCGTCCTCGCCGTCGGCACTGAACGGCTTGAGCATCTCGCCTTCCAGGACCTTCACCTGGGATTCGACTTTTTCCAGCTGGGCCGCGCAATAGCGCACGAGCTCGGACCCGCGTGCATACGCGGCGACCGAGGCTTCCAGGGGCAATTGCCCACTTTCCATTTGCGTCACGAGTTGGGCCAGTTCGGACATCGCCTGCTCGAAGGATTCGGGCGGTGCGGACGCCGCTGCGCTCGCGGCTGCCGGTGGTGCGGCGCTCTCCGCGTTTGTTTTATTTGGCATAATGAGTTTGATCGATTCGGGGCTGGGCGACACCATACGCAACCCGTGCGCGGCATGCCAGTCTAATCGCTTATTCTAAACAATCCTGTTTCGACATGAACGGTGCGCCTGTCGCCGCCAACTTGCAAGCAAGGATACATTTTATCGCAAAGCGCCCCGGGATTCATGAAAACGATGCCGTTTAGGCAATTTTTGAACACCCACGTACCACAACCACGAGCCGGCCCGGGACTGGAGGGGCATTTACAGGCTATAATCTCCGGTTCTGTCTCCGAAATACCGTATTCCGCTCTTTAAAGGAGCGAGAACTCCGAATTTGCGGCAGCACTGTTGGTCGGGATGCGACGCCTCGAGCGCGCCCGCTCGACCACGTTGCTGCTCGCCCTGGAAATCTCGATGCTCCCCTAAAAATACTGGTTCTCGGATTCTTTCTCTTCTTTGGCTGAAATTCTGTAAAGGGGGGTTGGGATGTCCGATCTGGCTACCCACGCCAAGCTGGCGCGTTCGCTCGCCCAGCTTCCGGTAAATGTCTACTTCGACGACGCGCTGTTGCAGCGTGAATTGCAGCAATTGTTTCTCAAGGGGCCCCGCTACGTCGGGCACGAGTTGATGGTTCCCGAGAAGGGCGATTTCGCGACCCTGAAATCGGAGAGCGAGGGTCGCATGCTGGTGCGCAACGCACAGGGCATCGAGTTGATGTCGAACGTCTGCCGCCACCGCCAGGCGCTGATGTTCAATGGCCGGGGGAACGCCAAGAACATCGTCTGCCCGTTGCACCGCTGGACCTATGACCTCAAGGGCGAGCTGATCGGCGCACCGCATTTCGCGGACACGCCCTGCCTGAACCTGTCCAGGACGCCGCTGCAGAACTGGAACGGCCTGCTGTTCGAACAGAACGGCTACGACGTGATGGACAAGCTGAAGCACATGTCCGTGACGAAGGACCTGGATTTCTCGGGCTATATGTTCGACCACGTCGAGGTGCACGACTGCGACTACAACTGGAAGACCTTCATCGAGGTCTACCTGGAGGATTACCACGTCGAGCCGTTCCACCCTGGCCTGGGCAACTTCGTCAGCTGCGACGACCTGCGCTGGGAATTCGGTCCGGACTACAGCGTCCAGACCGTGGGCGTGCACCGCGGCCTGCAGAAGTCCGGCTCGCCGGCCTACAAGGCATGGCAGGAACAGGTCCTGAAGTTCAACAACGGCCAGGCACCGAAATACGGCGCGATCTGGCTGACCCTGTATCCGAACATCATGGTCGAGTGGTATCCGAACGTGCTGGTCGTGTCGACCCTGTGGCCGCTGGGTCCGCAGAAGACGCGCAACGTCGTCGAGTTCTACTACCCGGAAGAATTCGTGCTGTTCGAGCGCGGCTTCGTGGACGCGGAACGCGCCGCCTACATGGAGACGTGCGTCGAGGACGACGAGATCGCCCTGCGCATGGACGCCGGCCGCAAGGCGCTGATGGAGCGCGGCGTGACCGAGGCGGGCCCGTACCAGTCGCCGATGGAAGACGGCATGCAGCACTTCCACGAGTGGTATCGCAGCAAGATCGACAATATTCCCCCGGGGATGTGATGGTTAGTCGCTGATGGCCCCACTCTGGATGTTGTTCGCCAGCTTCCTGTTCGCCGCCATGGGCGCGGCAGTGAAGCTGGCCTCCTCGCTCTACTCGACCTCGGAAATCGTGATGTACCGGGGTCTCATCGGCGCCCTGCTGCTGTTCCCGATGATCCGCCTGCAGGGCGGTTCGTTCAAGACCCACTTCCCGAAAGAACACCTGTGGCGCAGCGTCGTCGGCGTGGTCTCGCTGTGGATGTGGTTCTACGCGATCGCCAAGCTGCCGCTGGCGACCGCCGTGACCCTCAACTACATGGCGCCGATCTGGCTCGCCGCCTACATGTTCGTCACCGGCTGGTGGCGCGGCAAGGGCTTGCCCGAATGGCCGCTGGCCCTCGCCATCGCCATGAGCTTCGTCGGCGTGACGCTCGTGCTGCGGCCGGCCGTCGAGACGCATGAATGGGTCGGCGGCCTCGTCGCCATCGGCTCGTCCGTGATCGCCGCGATGGCCTATATGCAGGTGCGCCGCCTCGGCCAGATGGGCGAGCCGGAATACCGCGTCGTGTTCTATTTTTCCGTCACGATGGGCCTGGCGGGCCTCGTCGGCTCGCTGCTCGGCAACGGCATGAATACGTTCCGCCCGCAATCGTGGCACGGCATGGGCCTGCTGCTGGCGATCGCCGCCAGCGGCCTGGGCGCCCAGATCGCGATGACGCGCGCCTACCGCATCGGCAAGGTGCTCGTCGTCGCCAACCTGCAGTACACGGGCATCGTCTTTTCCAGCCTGTGGGGCATGATGCTGTGGGGCGACGTGTTCGACTGGCATGTCTGGCTGGGCATGGGCGTGATCCTCGTCTCGGGAATCGCCGCGACGTTCTACAATACGACGCGCACGGCGCGCGGCGCCGTCGTCAAGGAAACCGATCCCATCGCCAGCGAATAAAGGAGTGCCATGTCCAGCTTCACGACCCTGATCGAACCCGCCGCACTGGCCGCACACATGAACGACTCGAAGTGGGTCGTCGTCGACTGCCGCCACGACTTGATGAACCTCGCCGCCGGCCGGGACGCCTATGCGGCCGGCCACATCCCGGGCGCCGTCTTCGCCGACATGGAGACGCAACTGTCGGGCGCCAGGCGCGACGCCGCCGGCAATTTCCGTGGCCGCCATCCGCTACCGGAGCAGGACGCGTTCATCGAGCTGCTGCGGGGCTGGGGCGTGGACGACGACACGCAGGTCGTCGCGTACGACGCGCACGGCGGCATGTACGCCGCGCGCCTGTGGTGGATGCTGCGCTGGGTCGGCCATGGCGCCGTCGCCGTGCTGGATGGCGGCCTGCCCGCCTGGCAGGC
>NZ_JBKYMO010000563.1:0-3320 GCF_047302915.1 Massilia sp. CT11-108
GACGACGACGCCCTGCTGCAGCGTCTTGCGCGCTGCATCGCGCGCGCGCCCGACCCGCTGCAGCCGCGCCAGCTGCTGCTGGACGTGACGACGATCGCGCGCCACGACCTCAAGACGGGCATCGAGCGCGTCGTGCGCAACCAGTTGCAGGAACTGCTCAGGATGCGCGCGATCGGCTGGCGCGTCGAACCGGTATACCTCGACGAGAGCGGCAGCCACCCGCAATACCGCTACGCGCGCAACTACGCGGCGCGCCTGCTCGGCATCGACCAGGTGCTGCAGGGCCCGGACCCCGTCGTGGACGTGCTGGCCGGCGACATTTATTACTGCGCCGACCATTCGCCGCATGCCGCGATGACGGCCGCGCGCAGCGGTTTGTATGCCGCCTGGCGCGCGCGCGGCGTCTCCATCAACTTCACGGTGTACGACCTGCTGCCCGTGCTGCGGCCGGAATTCTTCCCGCCCCATGCCGACGTCACGCACGCGGCATTCCTCGACTGCGTGGCGGGCGAGGCGGACCGCCTGATCTGCATCTCGCACGCCGTGTGCGACGACCTCGCCCAATGGCTGGCGACGCGCGACGCGGCGCGCCGGCCGGGCCAGCTGCTGACGGCGCTGCACCTGGGCGCGGACCTGGAACTGGAAAAGCCGCACGGGGCGCCGCGGTCGCCGGTCGCGGAACAGGTCGCAGCGCAGGTGGCATCACGTCCGAGCTTCCTGATGGTGGGCACGATCGAGCCGCGCAAGGGCCACCTGCAGGCCATCGAGGCCTTCGAGCAGCTGTGGGCCGCGGGGGTGGACGTGAACCTCGTGATCGTGGGACGCGAAGGCTGGAAGCCGCTGGCCGACGCCGACCGCCGCACGCTGCCCCGCATCATGGAACGCCTGCGCGGCAGTCCGGAACTGGGCCGCCGCCTGCTGTGGCTGGACGGCATCGACGACGACACGCTGCAGCAAGTCTACCTGGCCAGCACCTGCCTGCTGTTCCCCAGCGAGGGCGAAGGCTTCGGCCTGCCGCTGATCGAGGCGGCGCATCACGGCCTGCCGCTGCTGGCGCGCAACCTGCCCGTGTTCCGCGAAGTGGCGGGCGAGCATGCGTATTACTTCTCGGGCCTGGACGGCGCGGCGCTGGCCGACGCGGTGCGCGCCTGGCTCGCGCTGCATGCCGAGGGGCGCCATCCGGCGTCGCAAGGCATGACGTGGATGACCTGGCGCGAACAGGCGCAAGCCCTGCTGGCGCTGCTGTCCGCGCCGTCCGCCTGAGGCCGCGGCGCTCTGTGCGCATCCGTACAGAGCGCCGACCGTTGCTCCGCCAAAATGAACGGCATCCCAAGCCTTCATGTGGCGAAATCGTATGGTCCTCGGTCCCAAAAAAGAAGATACGCGCAACAAGAACGTCGACGTGCAGGGCGGCGGCCAGAGCTACGGCGTACCCGCCGCGGGTGAGGTCGAAGGCAACGCCTACGAGCCCATGGGCACCCCCGGCGTCAACCACTGGCAGGCCACCTACATCAAGCGCGACGGCCTGGACGACCGCGGCAACATCTTCTTCGCCGCCGTCGAGATGACGCGCATGCCGATGGTCATCACGGATCCGCGCCAGCCGGACAACCCAATCGTGTTCTGCAACGGCGCCTTCCTCGACCTCACGCAGTACAAGGAAGAGGACGTCGTCGGCCGCAACTGCCGCATCCTGCAGGGCACGCAGACCGACCGCCACACGGTGGACGAGGTGCGCAAGGCGGTCGCCGAGCAGCGCGCCGTCGCCGTCGACATCCTCAACTACAAGGCCGACGGCACGCCGTTCTGGAACGCCCTGTTCATCGGGCCGATCTTCGACCAGGACGGCCAGCTACTGTACTTCTTCGCGTCGCAGATGGACATCACGGAACGCCGCACGAGCCAGGAATCGCACCTGCAGGCGCAGAAGATGGAAGCGATCGGCCAGCTGACGGCCGGCATGGCGCACGACTTCAACAACCTGCTGCAAGTCATCAACGGCAACCTGGAAGTCGCGCTGATCAGCCTCGAGAAACCTGACGCGGCGCGCGCCGCGCTGGAACGGGCGCAGCGCGCGGCCATGCGGGCCGGCAAACTCACCCAGCAGCTGCTGACGTTCGCGCGCAAGCAGCGGCTGGAACCCAAGGCCGTCAACATCAATACCCTCGTCGTGGAATTCTCCGAGATGCTCGTGCGCACGCTGGGCGACAAGGTCGACCTGCGGCTCGACCTGCGTCCCGGCCTCCCGCTGTGCCACCTCGATCCGACGCACCTGGAGATGGCACTGCTGAACGTGCTGATCAACGCGCGCGATGCCATGCCGGAGGGCGGCCAGGTGACCGTCGGCACCGCCATCGTGCGCGGCGAGGAGCGCATCCCCTATGTCGACCTGTGCGTGGTCGACAAGGGCATCGGCATGCCGCCCGAGGTGCTGCGGCGCGCGACGGAGCCCTTCTTCACGACCAAGGGACCGGGCACGGGGCTCGGCCTGGCAATGGTGCACGGCTTCGTGCAGCAGTCGCAGGGCCGCCTGGAAATCGACAGCAAGCCGGGCGAAGGCACGACGGTGCGCATGATCTTCCCCGTGGCCGACAATGGCCAGGACGGTGCCGGCACGGACCCGGACCCGGACACCACGACGCCGGAAGCGGACGCCATGGCGGGCAGCCGGCCCAGCGTGCTCGTGGTGGAAGACAACGACGACGTGCGCGAACTGGCCGAGAGCGTGCTGGGCATGGCCGGCTACACGGTGCTGGCGGCCGCCAGCGGCGAGAAGGCGCTGGACCTGCTGCGCGAGGGTGCGCGGGTGGACCTGCTGTTCACGGACGTGATCATGCCGGGCGGGATGAGCGGCCTGCAGCTGGTCGACGAAGCGCGCCGGCTGCGCCCGCGCCTGCCGGTGCTCGTCACGACGGGCTACATGGACGAATTGCCGGGACGTGGGCAGGGCCAGCGGCTGAATATCCTCGCCAAGCCGTACAAGCATGGCGACCTGCTGGAGCGGGTGGAGGCGGCGCTGGGAAAGGAAGTCTAATTACCGTCGCCCCCGCGCAGGCGGGGGCCCGATGTCGCATGCGGTGTCGTAACGCGTCGAACCTGGATCCCCGCCTTCGCGGGGACGACGCAAGGGAGCTTACTGCTTCGGGAGTCCGCCCAGCAGCGCCGCCAGCTTGGGCTTCGGCTTGCCCGATGCGGCCGGTGCCGCGGGCGTTTCCTTGCGCGGGGCTGCCGCCGGTTCGTACGGCTTGAGGAACCACGGATCGAGCTTTTCGCGGCGCGGCGCGCCGTAGCTGCGCGGGCCGCGGTCGGGGCGTTCCGTG
>NZ_JBKYMO010000564.1:0-3313 GCF_047302915.1 Massilia sp. CT11-108
CGAGCGCGTGGCCGTTTCTCGTCTCCGCGCCGGCCAGCAGCGCGAGGACCTCGTGCGCGGAACGGCCGCCGTACAGCGGCGCGATCAGCGGGCGCACGACGGCACGGCGAGCATCGCTCCACGCCTCGTAGCAGTGCGCCATCGGCAGGTGCCAGCCGGCCGCGCGCGCGGTCTCGTCGCGGTACAGGCCCAGGTGGGCGGAGAGCGGCACCCGCCGCAGCAGCGCGGCGAAATCGAGGTCCGCGGGCGCATCGTAGGCCGGATTCGCGTCCAGCATGAGCAAGGTGTCGACGCGGCCGGCGATCGACGCGCCGTGGTCCAGCGGGCTGCGCACCGGCGTTTCCCTGCCCGCGCTGACGGTAGAGCGCACGGGCCGCACGCACGATCTCGTGGTCCGCCAGAAGGAAGTCGACATGCAGGGCCGCAGTCCGGTTCAAGTTCGCGTTCACGTGCGCGAACTGGCGCGCGAGCGGCCGGAGCAGGCGTCGATGTATCCCGAACGCGAATACAAGGACTACAAATGGGGCATGGCGATCGACCTGAATGCGTGCATCGGCTGCGCATCGTGCACGATCGCGTGCCAGGCCGAGAACAACATCCCCGTCGTCGGCAAGGAGGAAGTGGCGCGGGGCCGCAGCATGCACTGGATCCGCGTCGACCGCTACGTGGCCGGCCCGCGCACCCTGTTCCAGCCCGTGCCGTGCATGCATTGCGAGCACGCGCCGTGCGAGGAAGTGTGCCCGGTCGGCGCCACGATGCACGACAGCGAAGGCCTCAACGTGCAGGTCTACAACCGCTGCATCGGCACGCGCTTCTGCTCCAACAACTGCCCGTACAAAGTCCGGCGCTTCAACTTCCTGCAGTACGCCAACGAGAAAGTGGAAAGCCTGAAGGCGCTGCAGAACCCGGAAGTGACGGTGCGCCGGCGCGGCGTGATGGAGAAATGCAGCTACTGCCTGCAGCGGATCACCCGCGCCCGCATCGAGGCCGAGAAGGCGGGACGGCGCATCCGCGACGGCGAGATGGTCACCGCGTGCCAGGCCGTGTGCCCCACGCGCGCGATCCGCTTCGGCGACTTGAACGACCCCGCCAGCGACGTCGCCGCGGCGAAGGCGTCGCCGCTCGATTACCACCTGCTGGAAGAACTCAACACGCGCCCGCGCACGAGTTACCTCAGGCGCGTGCTGAACCCCGATCCGGAGCTGGAATGAGTACCCCGGAGAACACCGACGTGCTGCGCCCCGGCTGGGGCTATGCGAGCGTCACGGACAAGATCGCGGGCATCGTCCTTACCGGCCAGTTCGGCTGGCGCTGGTGGACGGCGTTCCTCGTCGCGTCCGCGGGCGTGTGCGCGCTGCTGGCCGCCGTTTCCTGGCTGCTCGTGAAGGGCATCGGCATCTGGGGCGTCGACATTCCCGTCGCGTGGGGCTTCGCCATCGGTAACTTCGTGTGGTGGATCGGGATCGGCCATGCCGGTACCTTCATCTCCGCCGTGCTCCTGCTGCTGCGCCAGAAGTGGCGGACGTCGATCAACCGCTTCGCCGAGGCGATGACGCTGTTCGCGGCGGGCATCGCGGGCCTGTTCCCGATCCTGCACCTGGGCCGGCCGTGGTTCTTCTACTGGCTCGTGCCTTACCCGAACGTGATGAACGTGTGGCCGCAGTGGCGCAGCCCCCTGGTCTGGGACTTCTTCGCCATCGCGACCTACCTGACCGTGTCGCTGCTGTTCTGGTACGTGGGCCTGATCCCGGACCTCGCCACCCTGCGCGACCGCGCCGGCCAGCGCGGCCAAAGGAAAAGCCAGATCGCGTACGGCCTGCTGGCGCTGGGCTGGCGCGGCGAGGCGCGCCACTGGGCGCGCTACGAATGGGCATATTTGCTGCTGGCGGGGCTGGCGACGCCGCTCGTCGTGTCGGTGCACACGATCGTGTCGCTCGACTTCGCCGTCGGGAACACGCCCGGCTACCACTCGACGATCTTCCCGCCATACTTCGTCGCCGGCGCGCTGTTCTCCGGCTTCGCGATGGTGCTGACGCTCGCGATCCCGCTGCGCGCCGCGTTCGGCCTGCAGGATTTCATCACGGGCCGCCACCTCGCCAACGCGGCCAAGGTGCTGCTGGCCACGTGCTGGCTCGTGAGCTATGGCTACCTCGCGGAGATCTTCACGTCGTTCTACAGCGGCGACATCTACGAGCGCTACATGACGGTCAACCGTTTCACAGGGCCGTACGGTCCAGTGTATCTGGCCATGCTGGCCTGTAACGTGCTGGTGCCGCAGCTGTTCTGGTTCCGGCGCGTACGTCACAGCGCGGCGCTGCTGTTCGTGCTGAGCCTCGTCATCAACTGCGGCATGTGGATGGAGCGCTTCCTCATCGTCGTCACGTCGCTGCACCGCGACTTCCTGCCGTCCGCGTGGGGCATGTTCTATCCGACGCGCTGGGACTGGATCACGCTGTTCGGTTCCATCGCGCTGTTCGTCTGGCTGTTCCTGCTGTTCGTGCGCTTCCTGCCGCTGATCTCGATCGCGGAGATGCGCGAGCTCGTACGCGAATCGGCGAAGGGGGAGGCATGAGCGGACCGGGCGTGTACGGCCTGCTGGCCGAATTCCCCAGCGCGGACGCCCTGTGCGCGGCCGCGCGCCATGCGCGCGCGAACGGCTACACGCGCGTGGAGGCCTATTCGCCGTTCGCGATCGAAGGGCTGGACGACATCGTCGGCGCCGACAAGGGCTGGATCGCGCCGCTCACGCTGCTGGGCGGGATCCTCGGCGGGGCAGGAACGTACTTCCTGCAATGGTATGCGGCCGTCGTCGACTACCCGATCGACATCGGCGGCCGGCCGCTGCACAGCTGGCCCGCGTTCATCCCGGCCACGTTCGAGATCACGATCCTCGGCGCGGCCGTGGCGGCCGTGCTCGCGATGCTCGTGCTGAACGGGTTGCCGCGGCTGTACCATCCGCTGTTCGAGGTCGAGGAATTCGAACTGGCGAGCCGCAACCGCTTCTTCCTGTGCCTGCCCGCGCGCGATCCCGTGTTCGCGCCCGGCCCGGCGCGCGACCTGCTGGAGGAACTGCACCCGCTGCTGCTGCGCGAGGTGCCGGCATGAAGCGCATCCCGCTCCTTCTGCTGTTTGCGCTGTCGTTGTGCGCATTGGCCGGCTGCGAAGGCGCGAAGCAGGACATGTACGACCAGCCGCGCTATAAAACGTACGCGCCGAGCGCGCTGTTCGAGGACGGCGCGTCCGTACGGCCGCCCGTCGCCGGCACGGAACCGCGTGCGCGGGGCGCGTTCGCCGACAGTTCGGGCGGCCGTAC
>NZ_JBKYMO010000565.1:0-3307 GCF_047302915.1 Massilia sp. CT11-108
ATTCCACCGTGACGTCGTCGTTGGCGGAGACCACGCCATTGGCCTGCAGCCATGCCAGCGCCGCGGCGCGCGTGCCGTTGTCGGTACGGATGAGCATGAACTGCATGGTGGTCTCCTTAGCGTGCCGCCATTTGTTCGCGCAGGCGGTCTTCCTGTGCGCGGACGTCGGCCGGGAGGTCCGTGCCGAAGTCGTCGGGGCCGAAGATCTGGCGGATTTCGATCTCGCTCTCGACACCTTCGTGCGGATTCGGGCAGCGCTTGAACCACTCGATGGCTTCTTCCTTCGAACCCACCTCGATCAGCCAGAAACCGGCCACGAGTTCCTTCGTTTCCGTGAACGGGCCGTCGATCACGGTGCGCTGGTCGCCATTGAAGCGAATACGGGCGCCCTTGGAACTGGGGTGGAGGCCTTCGCCGGCCAGCATGACGCCGGCCTTGACGAGTTCCTCGTTGAAGTTGCCCATGTCCGTGAACAGTTTTTCGCTCGGCATGATGCCGGCTTCCGAGGCCGCGCTGGCCTTCACGATCACCATGAATTTCATTGCTGTGCTCCTGCGCAGCCCTGGCCCATCGATTGCAGCATTTCTTCCCGGATCTGTTCGGGCGTCATGTCGCGCTTGTGGGTGGCGATCGACCAGCGGTGGCCGAACGGGTCCTCGAGCTGGCCGTAGCGGTCGCCCCAGAACATGTCGGCGACCTGCATGATGGGCTTGCCGCCCGCTTCGATGGCGCGGGCGTAGGCGGCGTCGACGTCTTCCACGTACAGGTGGATGTAGACGGGCGTGTTCTTCAGCGCCAGCGGGCCGACGCAGCCGTAGTCGGGGAAGTCGTCGGCCAGCATGAAGATCGAGTCGCCGATGCGCATCTGGGCGTGCATGATCTTGCCGTCCGGGCCGGGCATGCGGCTCATTTCGACGGCGCCGAAGGCCTGCGCGTAGAACGCCAGCGCCTCGGCCGCGCCGCTGCAGACGAGGTGCGGGGTGATCGTGTGGAAACCTTCGGGGATGGGACGCACTTGCTGGGTCATGATGTATCTCCTTCGTGAGTGGTTGTGGGTGCTGCCATCCGTACGACGATCGGGCTTCCACGGTTTCGACATGCCCGCACAAAAAAATTTCGGCCGACCGCAACGTTATGCCGACTCGGTCAAAAAGTCGAGAATCTTAGTGTATGTATAAGAAATACGATTCGGAAAAAATAGCTCTTGAAATCCCTGTTGGTATCCCAATATCGAACCGGTCTGTCCAACCCTGTTAGCAACGAGGATATAAAAGATGGCTGTCGCCGAAAAAGAAACCCTTGGGTTCCAAGCAGAAGTCAAACAGCTGCTGCAACTGATGATCCACTCCTTGTATTCGAACAAGGAAATTTTCCTCCGAGAACTGATTTCCAATGCGTCCGACGCGGCCGACAAGCTGCGCTTCGAGGCCATCAATAACGACAGCCTGTACGGCAACGACCATGAACTGAAGATCAAGGTCCTGTTCGACAAGGATGCGAAGACCGTCACCATTTCCGACAACGGCATCGGCATGAGCCGCGACGAGGTGATTTCGCACCTGGGCACGATCGCCAAGTCGGGCACCAAGGAATTCTTCAGCAGGCTGTCGGGCGACCAGCAGGCCGACGCCGCGCTGATCGGCCAGTTCGGCGTGGGGTTCTACTCGGCCTTCATCGTGGCCGACCGCGTCACCGTCGAGACCCGCCGTGCGGGCGCCGACGCGGCGGACGGCGTCCGTTGGGAATCGACGGGCGAGGGCGACTACACCGTCGAGCAGGTCGGGAAGACCGGCCGCGGCACCGACATCATCCTGCACCTGCGCGACGGCGAGGAGGAGCTGCTGTCGTCGTGGAAGCTGAAGTCCATCATCCGCAAGTACTCCGACCACATCTCGCTCCCGATCATGATGCCGAAGGAGGAGTGGGACGAGGAGAAGAAGGAAACCGTCGTCAAGGACGAATTCGAGACCGTCAACCAGGCGTCCGCGCTGTGGGCCCGCTCGAAGTCGGACATCACCAAAGAGCAGTACGAAGAGTTTTATAAACACGTCTCGCACGACTTCCAGCCGCCGCTCGCGTACACGCACAACCGCGTCGAAGGCCGCAGCGAATACACGCAGCTGCTGTACGTGCCGGGCCACGCCCCGTTCGACCTGTGGGACCGCAACAAGCGCGGCGGCATCAAGCTGTACGTGAAGCGCGTCTTCATCATGGACGATGCCGAGCAGCTGATGCCGGTCTACCTGCGCTTCGTGAAGGGCGTGATCGATTCGAACGACCTGCCGCTGAACGTCTCGCGCGAGATCCTGCAGGAATCGCGCGACGTGCGCGTGATCCGCGAAGGCTCGACCAAGCGCGTGCTGGGCATGCTGGAAGAGATGGCCAACAGCGACGAGCAGGAAGGCAAGGACAAGTACGCGACGTTCTGGAAGGAATTCGGCCAGGTGCTGAAGGAAGGCATCGGCGAGGATGCCACCAACAAGGACCGAATCGCCAAGCTGCTGCGCTTCGCGTCCACGCACACGGATTCCGCGGACCAGACCGTGTCGTTCGCCGACTACATCGGCCGCATGAAGGAAGGCCAGGACAAGATCTATTACGTCACGGCTGACAATTACAACGCCGCGAAGAACAGCCCGCACCTGGAGATCTTCCGCAAGAAGGGCGTCGAGGTGCTGCTGCTGACCGACCGCGTGGACGAGTGGATGCTGTCGTTCCTGAACGACTTCGACGGCAAGGAACTGGTGTCCGTCGCGAAGGGCGGCCTGGACCTGGGCAAGCTCGAGGACGAGGCCGAGAAGAAGGAGCACGAAGAGACCGAGACGCAGTACAAGGATCTCGTCGAGAAGATGAAGAGTGCGCTGGCCGACAAGGCCAAGGACGTGCGCGTCACGTTCCGCCTGACGGATTCGCCGGCCTGCCTCGTGGCGGACGAACACGAACTGTCCGCGAACCTCGTGCGCATGCTGAAGGCGGCCGGACAGAACGCGCCGGAGAGCAAGCCGATCCTCGAGATCAACCCGAACCACCCGCTCGTCACGCGCCTGAAGTACGAGGACGCCGCGAGCCCGCGTTTCGGCGACTGGGCGCACATCCTGTTCGACCAGGCGATGCTGGCCGAAGGCGGCAGCCTGACGGATCCGGCGGCGTTCGTGAAGCGCTTGAACGAGATGCTGCTGGCGACTGCGGCGAAATAAGCAACGCAATCATGGAAGCCGGGCACTGCCCGGCTTTTTTTTGGTTCTTCACGGATTAGCGGGAAGTAACCGGTAAACAAAGAAAGCGGTAAAGAAGAGTTAGACTTGTT
>NZ_JBKYMO010000566.1:0-3302 GCF_047302915.1 Massilia sp. CT11-108
GCACGGCCTGGCGCACCGCGAACCAGCAGCACGCGGCGAGGATCGCCAGCTGCGCCGCGAGCATGTACGGCAGCCATGGCGACAGCGGCACGCCGCGCATCGGCAGCACGTCGATGGTCAGCGGCGCACCGTCCGACAGGCGCAGGTGCACCTGCATGCGGCCCTCGTTCCCGAGGCCGTTCACGGACAGCGGATAGCTGCGGCCGATGCCCTGTTCGATCGAGTGCGCGATCTGCGCCGACAGCTTCTCGTCCGGCATCGCGCCCACCGTTTCGCCCGGCCCGAGGATGAAGCGGTAGCTGCGCCGCGCGAGGCGCGGCAGCCAGGCCGGGCGCTCGGCCGCCGGCAGCAGGTCGAGCAGGGCGACGGAGCTCGCGACTTCGCGTTCCACATACCCCATCATCAGGTTCGTCGTCGCCTGGTCGCGTTCCGTGAACGTGAGCGCGACGGACAGGCCCTGCGCGACTGCGAGGCCAGCGAACAGGATCAATGCGAGGCGTGCGTACAGGCTCCGTGGCCAAGGGATGGCCGACCGCGGTTTCATGTCCGGCCTTCCAGGATCGTCACCTCGGCCGAGAACACATAGCCCTCGTTGCGCAGGGTCTTGATGTAGCGGGGTTCGCGCGCGCCGTCGCCCAGGCGCTGGCGCAGGCGGCTCACGAGCAGGTCGATCGAGCGGTCGAAGAATTCCGCGTCGTTGCCGTGCGTGAGGCCCATCAGCTGGTCGCGCGACAGCACGCGCTGCGGGTGGTCGAGGAATACGCGCAGCAGGCGGTATTCCGCACCGCTCATCGCGACTTCGACGCCGTCCGCATCGAGCAAATGGCGGCCGACCGTGTCGAGGCGCCAGTCGCCGAACGCGATCAGTTTCGCGGCCTCCGTCACCTGCAGGTTCGGCGGCAGCATGCGCGTGCGGCGCAGCACGGCGCGGATGCGGGCCAGCAGTTCGCGCACGGCGAACGGCTTCGGCACGTAGTCGTCGGCACCGAGTTCCAGGCCGACGACGCGGTCCGTCTCGTCGTCGCGCGCCGTCAGCATCACGATCGGGACCGCGCGGTGCTTCCCCGCGCGCAGTTCGCGGCACAAGGTGAGGCCGTCCTCGCCGGGCATCATGATGTCGAGCAGGATCAGGTCGGGCGTCGCCTGCATCAGCGCGTTTCTCATCTCGCGGCCGTTGGCGGCCAGGGTGACGCGCAGCCCCTGCTTTTCCAGATAGGCGCCGACCAGTTCGCGGATGCCGCGGTCGTCGTCGACGACCAGGACGTGATCGGACTCGTTCATGGGTTCTCCTTCGTTGGTTGCAGGGCTACTGTAGCGCGACGTCGCGGCGTCATTATGTCCGAATGTGTCGGGGGCCGGACAGGACACATGGCCTGACAAAAATGGGAGGTTGCGGACACATCGCGTACACACCGCGGGCGTCCAATGGCGTCTCACACAACAAGGAGGCTCCCATGACCAACCCGATCGAATCCCCGCTTGCCCTGCTGGCCGGCCTGGCCACGGTGGCGTCGCCGTGCGTGCTGCCCGTGCTGCCGTTTCTGCTCGGCGCGACCGTGGAACAGTCGAGCCGCCGCCGTCCGCTCTTGATCGTGGCCGGCTTCGTACTGTCGTTTTCCGCGTTCGCGCTGGCGCTGGGCGCCGTGTCGAGCGCGGCGCAGCTGGCGCAGGAGACGCTGCGGAATATCGCGATCGTGCTGCTGGGTGTATCGGGCCTGCTGCGCATCTGGTCGCGGCCGTGGGACCTGCTCGTCGACGCCGTCCGCCCGCTGTGGGCGAAGCTGCGCGGCACCGGCGCCGTCCCGAAGCAGAGCGGCGCGTTCGTGCTGGGCCTGTCATTGGGCGCCGTGTGGACGCCGTGCGCCGGTCCCGTCCTCGCCTCGATCCTCGCCCTCGTCGTGCAGGCGCACGATCCCGGCAAGGCCGTGCGGCTCGTCGGCCTGTATGCGCTCGGTGCCGCGCTGCCGATGCTGGCGCTGATCCACGGCGGCCAGGCCATCGTCCAGCGGGTGCGCGGCGTGGCCCGCCATGCGGTGGCCCTGCAGCGCGCGTTCGGCGTGCTCGTGCTGGCCAGCGCGGCCGCGATCTGGTTCCAGGTCGACACACAGATCGCCGCCCACGTCCCGTCCATCTTCCCAACCCTGTAAGGAGTTCACCATGAAAATCCGTTCGCTCGTCCTCGCTGCCGCTTTCATCGCTGGCGGCGCACATGCAGCACCCGCACCGGAATTCGCCGGCATCGACAACTGGATCAACAGCGCGCCTTTGAGCATGCAGCAGCTGCGCGGCAAGGTGATGCTCGTGGATTTCTGGACCTACGACTGCATCAACTGCCAGCACGTGCTGCCGTACGTGAAAGGCTGGCACCAGAAGTACAAGGACCAGGGACTGGTCGTCGTCGGCGTGCACACGCCGGAATACGGTTTCGAGCGCAACCTGAACAACCTCAAGACGGCCGTGCAGCGCAACGGGATTACGTTCCCGGTCGCGCAGGACAACCGGTATGCCACCTGGAGCGCGTACAACAACCAGTTCTGGCCGGCGTTCTACCTCGTCGACAAGAAGGGCGAAGTGGTTTACACGCACTTCGGCGAAGGCGATTATGCGCAGACCGAGGCGACGATCCGCAAGCTGCTGGCGCAGCAGTGATTACGCCGCTTCGACGGGGGCGGCGGTCTTCACCTGCTTCGGCAGCTGCACCAGGCGGGTGCCGGCCAGGCGGTCGTGCAGGAACTGGCGGTCGCGGTCGAGGAAGGCCGTGAGACCCCACGCCAGCACGCCGACGGCGACGGCCGCGCCGATCTGGGCCTTGTCCTTCAGGCCCAGTGCCGTGCAGGCGAGGAGGGCGGGCAGGAACCAGCCCCAGGCCAGCAGGTAGCGCACGATGGCGATGCGCAACGGCAGGCGCGCGCCGCCGGTGGTGACGACCTGCATGCGCCACGTCTTCATCGCGAGGGTGTGGCCGCTGTTGGTCCAGCCCCAGGTGAAATACGCGCCGGTGACGACGAACAGCCAGACCTTCATCGCGTACTGGAACACGGGCGCGTGATTGTTGCGCGTGACGATGAGGAACAGCGCCACCGCCAGCATCTCCACCGCCAGCAACAGGAAGGTCTCGTAGACCATCGCGGTCAGGCGGCGCTTTATGGTCGGAGTCATGCTGGGGGTGTCGTGCATGGCGATCCTGTCTAGGCGTTGTTCGGCGTGATGCCCCAGTTGGCCGGGACCTGCTTTTCCGGCTCCGGTGCGGGCTGGGGATTGGCGGGCGGCTGCACCGGTGCGGGCTGCACGGGCGCCGGTGC
>NZ_JBKYMO010000567.1:0-3299 GCF_047302915.1 Massilia sp. CT11-108
GCGGCGAGATCCATCGCGATGGTCCGTTCGCCGCCGGTCAACGCCTGTTTCAGGATGCGCAGCTCGTTCAGTTTTTCACGCGCGCCGGCCAGCCAGGTGCGCAGTTCGGCGTCGAGGGCGGCGTCGTGGGCGAGCGTGAACGGCACGTGCAGCAGCGAGCAGGAAGGCGCGAGCCACACGGCGCCGGCGCGGCGCTCGAGCACGGGACGCAGGCGTTCGAGGCAGGCGTCGAGATCGGCGCGCCAGATGTTGCGGCCGTCGACGATGCCGACCGACAGCACCTTGTGGTCCGGCAGCCAGTCCGCGACGGGGCGCAGCTCTTCCGGCGCACGGACGCCGTCCACGTGCAGGCCCGCGACCGGGAGCTTGCAGGCGAGGCTCAGGTTTTCCTGCAGCGGCGAGAAATACGTGGCCAGCAGCAGCGGCACGCCGGCGCCATGCAGCAGGTGATACGCGCGTTCGAATGCGAGCGACCAGTCGCCCGGCAGGTCCAGGCCGAGGATCGGCTCGTCCAGCTGGACCCACTCGGCGCCGGCGGCCTTCAGGCGGGCCAGCAGGTCGCAGTACACCGGCAGCAGCGCGTCCAGCAGCGCGAGGCGGTCGGCGCCGTCCTTGGCCTTGCCCAGCCACAGGAACGACAGCGGACCGGCGAGCGTCACCTTGACGGCGTGGCCCAGCGCGCGTGCTTCCACCACCTGCTCCAGCAGGCGGTCCGGCGCGAGGTCGAAGCGCGTGGCCGCGTCGAATTCCGGCACGAGGTAGTGGTAGTTCGTGTCGAACCACTTGGTCATCTCCAGCGCCGGCTTGCCGTGCGAGGTGTGCGCGCAGCCGCAATCGTCGTGCGCTTCCGTCGCCACGCCACGCGCGAGGGTGAACAGTTGCTGCAGCGGCGTTTCGGCGCCGGTGAAGCCGAAGCGCGCCGGCGCGCCGCCGAACAGCAGCACGTGGTCGGCCACCTGGTCGTAGAACGCGAAATCGCCCACGCTGACGAAGTCCAGGCCGGCCGCGCGCTGGTCGGCCCAGTGGCGTGCGCGCAGTTCGGTGGCGACGGCCTCCAGCGCCTGCTCGTCGATCTCGCCGCACCAGTGACGCTCCAGCGCGAATTTCAGCTCGCGCTGGGCGCCGATGCGGGGATAACCGAGAATATGAGTTTTGATCATGTTGTTGCCTCATCTGGATGAATAAGTCTTGTCATCATCGATGAGCAACCGGCATAATTCAAACGAATTATTTTTCTGTCCAGATGAATTCCGCTCATGCCGACCTCGATCCTCGACCTGCGCCACCTGCGCACCCTGCTGGCCCTCCTTGAATCCGGCAGCGTGTCGCGCGCGGCCGCGCTGCAGAACGTGACGCAATCCGCGCTATCGCACCAGTTGAAGGCGCTGGAAGAGTTCTATGGGTTGACGCTGTTCGAGCGCAAGTCCGCGCCGGTCGCGTTCACGCCCGCCGGCCGGCGCCTGGTGGAGCTGGCGCAGGACGTGATCCCGGCCGTCGACCGGGCCGAGCGCGACATCGCGCGCCTGACGGGCCACGGTGCGGGCAAGCTGCGCATCGCCGTCGAGTGCCACACGTGCTTCGACTGGCTGATGCCGTCGATGGACGCGCTGCGCCTGCGCTGGCCGGAGGTCGAGCAGGACATCGTGTCCGGCTTCCAGTCCGATCCCGTCGGGCTGCTGCACCAGGACCGCGCGGACGTCGCCATCGTGTCGGAGGTCGATGCGGACGAGCGCGACGTGGATGTCTACCCGCTGTTCGAGTTCGACATCGTCGCGATCCTGCCGCTGGGCCATCCGCTGCTGGCGCGCGACCACCTCGTGGCCGCCGACTTCGCCGGCCAGACCCTGATCACGTACCCGGTGCCGGACGAGATGCTGGACCTCGTGCGCCAGGTGCTGCGGCCCGCGGGCGTGGAACCGCCACGCCGCACGACGGAGCTGACGGTGGCGATGCTGCAACTGGTGGCGAGCGGACGCGGTTTCGCGGCGCTGCCGCTGTGGGCCGTGCAGACTTACCTGCAGCGCGGCTACGTGGCGCAGCAGCGCGTCGGGGAGGGCGGATTGACGGGGCGCCTGTACGCGGTCATGCGCCAGGCCAAGGGAGAACGCGGCCGCGACGACGCCTACCTGGAGGATTTCGTGCAGGTGATGCGCGAGACGTCGTTGCGGACCTTGCCGGGTATCCGGCTGCTGTGAGCAGGCCTCAGACCGCGTAGGCCGGGGCGGCGCCGTAGCGGTTCGGACGGCTGTCCTGGCACAGGAACACGACCATGACGATGACGCCGACGAACGGCACGAAGCTGATCAGCTGCCACCAGCCGCTGCGGTCGGTGTCGTGCAGGCGGCGCGTGGTGACGGCGATGCCCGGCAGCAGGGCGATGACCGAATACACGTACGAGATCTTCGGTACGATCATCGCGAGGATCATGCTGACGATGAAGTTGAACAGGAAGAACCACCAGTATTCGGAGCGGCGCGCCGTGCCGTCGAAGGTGGCGAATTTCTTGAAGCAGGTCTCAACGGATTCAATGAGCGTCATGGTGTCCTCGTGATGTAAGCCCGGCACTATCGTACGCGAAAAGCGGTGCGACAAACTCTCCAATCTTCACGCCGCGCACGGTTCATCCGTACGTCATCCGGATGGCTTATAGTAATGACGACAACACGGATGGGAGCAAGCATGCGGTACACCCTCGCTTCGTCGGCCGGCAAGGGCCGGATCAACGAAGACGTCGCCGTCGTGTATGAGCGCGACGGTCATACGGACCTCGTGCTGATGGATGGCGCGACGCCGCTCACGCCCGAGCGCTGCGTGGCGGCCGGCGCCAGCGATCCGGCCTGGTTCGTGCGCCGCTTCGCGCAGGAGCTGGGCCGCGTGCTGCGCGCGGACGGGAGCCAGGACGCGCTCGTGCTGGAAGCGCTGGACCACACGCGCGCCGCGAACGGGCCGCGCGGTTCCAGGCACAGGACCGCGGGACTTGCCGCCGTGTTCTGTTCGTGGCGGCGTGCGCGCAGCATCGGCAGCAGCCGCGTCCAGCGCTCGGCCGGATCGAGGATACCTTCCGCGACGAGCGCCGCGACCGCGGCCTGCGTCGCCTGTTCCTGCGGATTCTCGAAGGGGTCGAGGTCGCGTACGGTGCCGTCGGGGAGCTGCAGCAGGACCTTGCTGTCGCCGAGGCAGAACAGGTCCAGGGTGTGGCTGCCCTCGGTGTCGGCATCGGACACGCGCACCCACGCGAGCGTCGCGATGGGCCAGGCGTACGGCGGCACATCGGCGTGGCCGCCGGCGGCGCGGTAGGC
>NZ_JBKYMO010000568.1:0-3287 GCF_047302915.1 Massilia sp. CT11-108
GACCAGGCGTCGAGGCCGGCGCGCGCGTCCGGGCCGAGCGGCGCCTGGTCCTGCAGGCGCGCCGTCAGGCGGCGCATGGCTTCCTGCTCCACGCGCCAGCGTTCGAAGGCGCGGCGCGAGATATCGCTGTAGACGGCGCTGCCCGTCAGCGTTTCCAGCAGTTCGCCACGCTCGTTCTCGTCGGTACGGAGGAAGGCGGAAAACTCGTTCTGCGCCAGCAGCACGGAGCGCGTGAACTGTTCGAACGAGAGGCCGATGCGGCGTTCGACTTCGGCCAGCACCTCCGTCTTCGTGCCGCCCAGAGGTTGCAGGCCGGGCAGTTGTTGCAGGCTCATCGTGGACGGCTGCAGGGCGCCGGCAGCGCGATTGCGCGAGCGCCGCACGCTCCAGCGCGCCCGGTAGCGCTGCTCGTCGTTGCCGACGAAATCCACTTCGGCGAACGCGTCCGCGGTCCCGCGCCGCATCAGCGTGCGGCGGTCGGCGACGGACAGCGTTTCGTCGCCCACGTCGGGCAGGTAGTTGCCCACGCGCGGTCCCTTGATGAGGCGCGGCGTGGCGTCGTACAGCGCGAGGCACAAGGCGTCCAGCAGGGTACTCTTGCCGGCGCCGGTGGGGCCGCTGATCGCGAACAGGCCGGACGAGACCAGCGGTTCGCTCTCGAAATCGACTTCGAATTCGCCGGCCAGCGAGGCCAGGTTCTTGCCGCCGATGCGCAGGATCTTCATGCGGCCTCCCGGTTCCTGGCGGTGCCATCCGTCGGCAGCAGCAGTTCCGTGAACGCGGCCAGCTGGTCGTCCGGCGCGTCCTCGCCGAAGCGCTGCTGCCACAGGCGGCGGAAGATGTCGTCCGGCTGCAGCTGGGCGAGCTGGTCGAGGCTCAGCGCGGGTTCCACGCCGGCCGTCGTGACCACGCGGCGCGTCGGTTCGATCTTCGCCAGGCGCACCGGCTTGCCTTCCAGTGCCGCCTCGACCTGCGCGCGCAGGCCCGGCTCGGGCGCGTCGAGCAGCACGCGCACTTCCACGTAGGGCCACACGTCGCGCGGCAGGTCCGGCAGGTCGAGGGCGACCAGTTCCGCGATCGCCTGCTTGACGGGCGCCGGGCTCGCCGGCACGCGCAGCAGTTCGACCGCGCGCGGCACGTGCAGAGGTTCGATGGCGGCGGCGCGCGGGCCGTCCAGGTCGATGCGCAGCACCTGGTGCCTGTAGCCGACCTCGGCAAACGACAGGGGGAGGGGACTGCCGGAGTAGCGCAGGTGCTCCTGCTGGCCGACCCGCTGGGCCAGGTGCAGGTGGCCCAGCGCGGCGTAGGCGACGTCCGGGCCGAACATCGACGCGGGCAGGGCCTCGGTGCCGCCGATGACGATGCGCCGTTCGGAATCGGGTGACGCATCCCCGCCGACCATGTGGCAATGGCCCATCGCGAGGATCGCCTGGCCCCCGGTGGCCCGGGCGCGGGCCAGGTCGTACGCCTGCTGGTAGAGCAGCCGGATACCGGCCAGGTAGGCGTCGAACGCGTCGTCGCCCGGCGCCGCGCGTGGCCGCAGGAACGGGATCGCGACGCACCAGGCTTGCACCGCACCGTCCTTGCCGGTCAGCGGCACGATGCAACGCTCCAGGTCGATGCTGCCTGCGGCGTCGCGCACGACGTGCCCCACGACGCGCGTGCCGTGCGCTTCCAGCAGCGGCCCCGGCGCCTCCAGCCGGCCCGGCGAATCGTGGTTGCCGGCGATGATGACGATGTCCAGCTGCGGCGCCCGTGCCCGCGCCTGCTGCAGGAAGCGGTACAGCTGGCGCTGCGCTACGGCGGACGGGTTCGAGGTGTCGAACACGTCGCCCGCGATCAAGAGGGCGTCCGCTTCCTCTGCGACGATCGTGTCGAGCAGCCAGTCGAGGAAGCACTGGTGTTCGTAGGTCCGGTCGAAATTGTGCAGGGTCTGGCCGAGGTGCCAGTCCGATGTGTGCAGCAGCCGCATGGTCGTTAAGAAATCCGCAACAGGGGTTGAGCCAGGGCGCCAACTATATCGCATGCGACGAGATACTGTAAAAAAAACCAGTACTTTTTCGCGGCGACCTGTACAAATGTTGATGAGATGTCATTAGAATGCCGGGATGAATGAACCAATTTTGACGCCTGCTGTCGCTCGAAACCTGCACCTTGCGGCCCAGGGCATGCTGCAGGCGAAACGCGCCCGTGCCACCAAAGCCGATGTCCTGGCCGCGATTCGCCGCATGGGCGTGTTGCAGATCGACACCATCAGCGTCGTCGCGCGCAGCCCGTATCTCGTGTTGTGGAGCCGCGTGGGCGACTATGACCCGGACTGGCTCGACCAGTTGCTGGCCGAGGGCCGGCTGTTCGAGTACTGGGCCCACGAGGCGTGCTTCATTCCGATCGAGGATTATGGCCTGTACCGGCACCGGATGGTCGATCCCGGCTCGCTCGGCTGGAAATACGCGGGGACGTGGCTGGCGTCGCACCGGGACGAGGTCGAGCGCGTGCTGGCGCATATCCGCGCCAACGGGCCGGCCCGCTCGGCCGACTTCGAGCGCACGGACGGCAAGGCCGGCGGCTGGTGGGCATGGAAGCCGGAAAAGCGCGCGCTGGAAGTCCTGTTCACGACGGGTCGGCTGATGATCGCGCGCCGCCAGCAATTCCACCGCGTGTACGACCTGGCGGAGCGCGTGCTGCCCGGCTGGGACGATGCGCGCATGCCGTCGATCGACGCGACGCGGCGGCGGTTCGTGCTGGACGCCGTGCGCGCGCTGGGCGTGGCGAAGGCGGCCTGGATTCCGGACTATCACCGCACGAAGCCGCCGCACCTCGATCCGGCGCGGCTGGCCGACGAGGGCCTGCTGCTGCGCGCCCGCGTCGAGGGCTGGAAGGAGCCCGTGTACGTCCACCCCGACAATGCGGCGCTGCTCGGGCAGGCCGTCGATGGGGGGCTGCAGGCGACGCTCACCGGCGTGCTGTCGCCGTTCGACCCCATCGTCTGGGACCGCCGCCGCGCCCTCGACCTGTTCGGTTTCGACTACCGGCTGGAGTGCTACACGCCCGCCGAGAAACGGCGCTACGGCTATTTCACGCTCCCCCTGCTGCGGCGCGGGGCGCTCGTCGGCCGGGTGGATGCCAAGGCGCACCGCAAGACCGGCGTGTTCGAGCTGAAATCCCTCGTGCTGGAGCCCGGGGTACGTATCAGCGACCGGTTCGTGCGCGACCTGGCCGCGGCGTTCGCCCGCTGCGCGCGCTGGCACGGCGTGCGCCAGCACGACCTGCGGACAGCCGTGCCAGCG
>NZ_JBKYMO010000569.1:0-3284 GCF_047302915.1 Massilia sp. CT11-108
GCCGCCCACCGTCTTCGAGCGGAACATGGCAGCAAAAGAATCTATCGTGGTGTCCGAAATTACTTGACCACTACAGTCCAAGGCGACCAACGCGCCAGTTGCCGGCCTCCAGGTTCCGAGTAACATTGGATCGATGCTGTTCCAATGGGCGAACGGCATACCGTGCCATGTTCGCGGTGGAAACAGGCATCACATAGATCACACGGCTAAACACATGCGTGATACGGAGCAGGACGGATGGGCGCTCCTGAGTCACTTCAAGAACTAAGCCAGGTTTAAGAGGCTCATCGTTGCGTCCCGGAACGAACATTGCCGATGTTACCATCGCGAAGCACCACGGGTAGGTGAAGAGTCAGTTTCGAAGTCAAATCGACGGCGATACGATCAGACCAGGCGCAATAGCGGAATTCTGTCAGGCAGTGGTCATAGCCGCGTTTGAGACGCCTGGAACATGTTTTGACTAGCTCTTTCAGAGGTAGGTTCGCCTCATAACTATCGGCAAACATTTTGGCAAACTCGTCCGCTTGGTCCATCTTGGGGACGTAACGTTGCAGCGACCACCCACGCATGAAGGTTAGGGTTGATAGCAAGTCCCTAGTGAATTCCGTCGTGTCGACCAGCTTCCAGTCGATGCCGTTCTGTTGGCACCATTGGTGCTCAACTTTTAACCTGAGTCTGACTTCTGGGACGACCGCGTCCTCGGGTGTCTTGATACTCCTCGCTTGATACACCGGTCCTGAGGGCGTGCGGCGCGTGACGACGAAGTCGAGGGTGAACGGCTCTGGATAACTGCCGTGGCGGGTGTGCTTGACGCCAAGCTCGCTGCAGATAGCCAGCGTTTCTTGTAGATGGAGGATGGGGAACTGCTCGCGTATGTCAACGACATCGAGCTGTCGGTCAAGGAGATGAAAGAATATCCGCTCGGGCACCGACAGCAGATGGTAGACGCGGGGGATTGTAATGCCCTTGGGATTGCCGGAGGTACCAATAGACCGAACATCTCTGACTCGCAGCCAAGGATGGTACGCAGTACCGACTCCCAAGCCAAATCCGCGCTTCAGCCTGTTATGTAAGTACCTCGGATACATGCCAAGATGGGGATCCCATTCCATGCAGTATAGAGTGGGACGCAGGCGATAAAGTGCCGTCTACGCTTAAATTGCTCGAGTTGGCTGGTTGCTCACCTTCGTCGCTCAGCCGAAAACTCAGGCAAGGGTGAGCGACTCGGTCAGAATCGATAGCGAAATCCACGCAGCGCTCGCTGACCTAGAACGGATCGGCGCCCTCTTCCGGTTCGCTAGGAAACAACTTCTCGACAATCGCCTCGTAGACTTTAGACGCGAACGCCTCCACCGCAGCCGCCAGGTCTCTTGCGTCTTGCGCGGTCACGACCACTGGGTTGCCATCCTTGTCATGTCCGCTTCGGTGCACGATGTCGTGGCGCTTCGTCAGCGCCTCTTCGAACAGCTTGAAACTTGGCGGCTTAATGCCAAGGCCAAACCGCAAAAGCATCGCGGCCTTGTCGAATCGATGCCATACGAGGTTTTGCAGATAGAACATGACGCGAGCCTCAATGCCGTCGTGCGCATCGAACACCTCGCCCAACTTGATCGGCTGATCGCGCAGCTCGGGCATGTTCTGAACGATGCCTTTCAACACCTCGCGGTTGCCTTTGGCCCAAAAAGCCACTGTCTCCCAAAGGTAAGCTTCCAACGCGGATATCGCGGCGCCGAACGCCATGCGCGAGAGCTGCTCCATAGCTGCCCCAGCGCCCTCGAGCGACAGGACGCTGGTGGCGCCAGCCAGCCGCTCTTTGAGCCTCGACAGCGGGTCGTCCGGTTTGTCAAGGTCGAGGCCAAAGAGGTCCTCATAATCTCGGTCGTCGTCGCGGCGCACAGGAGCCCACTGATACCCGCCATCGCGATTGAGGTCCTCGGCTAGCTCCTCGATCACTTCGTCGTCAACGATGTGCGAAAACCGCCCTTGCAGCTCTTCCTCGGCATAGTAAGGGCCTCCCCATATCCAAATGTAGCCGCCTTCCGCCGACTCATAGGGCGTCTCATAGGCAGGGTCGCAATAACGCGCGAGGAACCAGTCTCGCATCAGCTCCATTTGCCGCTCACGGTCGGCGCTTTGCAGCTCATGATCGTCAGGGTCGAATGGCGGCTGCGACTCCCAACGCTCCTCTGAATTGGGCAGGTCCCCTAACAGTTGATCGCCTGGCTGCGGGGCTGCCGGCTCATTGGATTGATGGCGGTTGTTCATAAGAGGCTCCCAGTGGCGCGCAGCGCATGCTGCGCCAGGTCCTAGCTTGATCTCCAGCGAATAGTTCGTGCTCCAACGACACCTCTTTTGCTCGACTTCACCCAAAGTAGTCCCCGCTTAAAAATAGTGAGGACTACTTTGCGTCGGAACCCAGGGTGTGTCTATACGGTGCTGAGACGACACTTACATTGCTTTGGCGCCTATACGTCTAGCTTCAACTTGACCACTGCTTATGGCTATTGAACAATAACCTTTTAGCGTCAATGGAGAGCGCACGTCATGTCATCACAACAGCCTTTGTCCGATGCAGATGCTCAAGCTGTGGCTGAATTCGTCGAGCCATACACATGCGCGATCCAATTTATTCCAAGAAACGATACCCGAGATCCGCCAGGCCGCCATCATGGCACTGGCTGGTTGTTCGACAACGATGGCGAGCCATGTATTGTCACATGTGAACACGTCTCTCGATGGCAGAAACACGGAGTTCTTGGATACTCATGCTTCGGGACGGAATACGGCATCAGCATCGAAGGCAAATTTGTCGAGGTTCCTCATCCCGTCGATGCTGCCGTGGCGACGGTGAAAAGATCGTTCACCGAGATTTCACATCAGGGCAAATGTGTTGCTAGCTCAATGTTCGGTATTGGCCACGCGCCAGTCCAAGGTGAGCTGTTTTATGCATACGGGTTTCCTGGAGCTGACGCCAAGCAGCTGTTTGGCACGCAGGTCGTGGTTGGGACTTCAGTGTTTCTGCGGCTGGTGGAACTCGATGAAGCCGTCTTTCAGGAAGAGCCGCCGCATCCAGATCCTGCACTTCACATGTCCTTGGCGTGGCAACCCGAGTACGCGCTGCCCATGCTTGGAACCACCGGAACATTGTCTTTACCAAATGGCATGAGCGGTTCGCTGTTATGGAACACGCGCTACGAAGAAGTAACCCTGTAGTGGTCTAATTTGCCCGGACACCTCGATAGGTGGACAATCCACCATCCGAGGAGTTTTACATGACAAGGCAG
>NZ_JBKYMO010000570.1:0-3283 GCF_047302915.1 Massilia sp. CT11-108
CCCCCCCCCCCCCCTCTTTTTTTTCACCCCCCACCCCGCAAACCCCCTTGTCGCTCCGTCTCGTGGGCTCGGAGTTGTTTAAAAGACACAGGGCACGGCCCGTGAAGCGGCCGCGCCAGTCGGTCAGGTACGGGGCGGTGTCGTGCTCGTCGACGAGGACGTTGGCCGCGCCGACGATGCCGGCGCAGCGCTCGATAAGGCGATCAGCGATGAGCATCAGTCATGCGGTACTTTGACCTTGTCGAGCAATTCCTTGGCCAGCTTCTGCGCCTGCTTCTTGTACGGGCGGAGGTACAGCAGGGCGAACAGGAAGTACGAGACGACGAGCAGCGCTTCGCCCAGCGCCATCATGCGCGAGATTTCCGTCTTGTCGCTCCAGGCGCGCACGATGCCTTCGACGAAGTAGATCAGGATGACCATCGACGACCACTGCAGCGTGTACAGGTCGCGCTTGAGGACGCCGCGCAGCGGCAGCAGCAGCGGCAGGGCCTTCAGCGCCAGCAGCGAGCCGCCCGGGTGGAGGGGCGCGACGACGATCTCCCAGACCAGCAGCCAGGCGAACAGGATGACGAGACTCGTCACCGCGCCCGTATGAAATACCCTTTGCGTTTGCATCGCTTACTCCGTCCCCTGCAGTTTGCGGCTGGCGATCGCGAGGCGCCGGCCGAGCGCGATCGCGAGCCGCTTCTCGTCTTCCGTCACCGGGCGGTTGCCGTCCACGCCCGACCAGTGGGTCGCGCCGTAGGGACTGCCGCCGCTCGCGGTGGTCATCAGTTCCGGCTCGGTGTAGGGCAGGCCCATCACCATCATGCCGTGGTGCAGCAGCGGGATCATCATCGACAGCAGGGTCGATTCCTGGCCGCCGTGCAGGCTGCCCGTCGACGTGAATACCGCGGCCGGCTTGCCGGCCAGCGTGCCGGACAGCCACTGCGCGGAAGTACCGTCGAGAAAATATTTCATGGGCGCCGCCATATTGCCGAACCGCGTAGGCGAACCCAGCGCCAGTCCGGCACACTCCGCCAGATCCTCGAGTTCCACGTAGGGCGCGCCGGCACGCGGGATGTCGGGTTCCGTCGCTTCGGCCACCGTCGACACCGCGGGAACAGTCCGCAACCGGGCTTCCATGCCCGGCACGCTGTCGATGCCCTGGCCGATCAGTTCGGCCAGCCGGCGCGTCTTTCCATGACGCGAGTAATACAACACGAGGATAATCCGATTGGTTGGGTTCATCGTTGGTATTATAGGGCGCTTTACAAGATGACACGCTCGCCGTCGGCGCTTTTTCGATGCTTTCCAAGACCGTCACCAATCTTTCCCGCAGCACGACCGAGATGATCAACACGGGCGTCGACCGGGTGCGCGGACTGACGTGGAACGAGGCGCGCGACCTCGTGCGCTTCGCGCGCCGCCGCCTGACCGAGGAAAAGCTGCCGCAGGTGGCGGGCAGCCTCACGTTCACGACCACGCTCGCGATCGTCCCGCTGCTGACGATCGTGCTGGCCATCTTCACCACGTTTCCGATGTTCGGCAAGCTGCGCACCGCCCTGGACAATTACTTCGTCCAGATGCTGATGCCGAAGGCGATCGCCAACACGATCACGTCGAACCTCACGCAGTTCGCCAGCAAGGCGACGGGGCTGTCGGCCGTCGGCGGTATCGCCCTCGTGTTCACGACCGTCGCGCTGATCGGCACGATCGAGCGGGCGTTCAACCAGATCTGGAAGGTGCGCCGCCCCCGTCCCGTCGTGCAGCGGGTGCTCGTGTACTGGGCGCTCGTCACCCTGGGGCCGCTCGCGTTCGGCCTGTCGCTGACGTTGACATCGCAACTGTTTTCCGCCACCAACGGGCTGATGAGCCTCGTGCCGTTCCTGGGCGCCGTGTTCTACACCCTCGTGTCGGTCGCGCTGACGACGGGCGCCTACGTGCTGCTGTACATGACGGTGCCGAACCGCGACGTCGACTGGCGCGATGCCATGTGGGGCGGCCTCGTCGCCGCCATCGCGTTCGAGGTGGCGAAACGCGTGTTCGCCATCTTCATCCGGCAATTCCCCACCTACGCCATTATCTATGGCGCGTTGGCCGCGCTGCCGCTGTTCCTCGTCTGGATGTACCTATCGTGGATGATCACGCTGGTCGGCGCGCTGCTGACGGCCGCGCTGCCCATCGTCAAGTACGAACGCTGGTGGTACGAACCCGTGCCGGGCGGCGCCTTCGTCGATGCGATGGCCGTGCTGAAGGTGCTGCATGGCGGGGCGCGCCTGACGGGGACCGCGATGGTGTCGAGTGCGCAGATCCGCGCATGCACGCGCATCGGCTACGACGAGATGACGGAGCTGCTGGAACGTATGGTGGCGGCCGGCTGGGTCGGGCGCGTGCACGTCGAGGAGCAGGTACCACTGCGGTGGAGGATGGGAAAAGGCGGAGGTGCGCGGGCCGGGACCGATTGCTGGGTCTTGCTCGTCGATCCGCGCCTCGTCAGGCTCGCGGACGTCTACCGGCTGTTCGTGTTCGGCGGCGTCAAGAGCGAGACCGGAGCGCCGGCCGACGGCGCGCAGTCGCCGCTGGCGCTGGACACGGCCGCGCTCGCCCGCGAGGTCGAGGCGTCCGTCGAGCGGGGGCTGGACGAGACGCTGGCTGACCATTTTATCCGGGTCACCAGCTGAGCTTGCCGGTCAGCATCTCCCAATACATCACCCAGTCCGCGCGGAACGAATACCACGGGTAGCCGAACGTGGCCGGACGGTTCTTTTCGAAAAAGAAGTGCCCGATCCAGGCGCCGCCATAGCCCGTCACGACGGCGACGGCGAGCCACCACGGATTCAGGCTGTCGATGTATTGCGCGATGCCCGCGATGGCCGACGACGTGCCGAGGAAGTGGGCGCGCCGGCACATCCGGTTCTCGTGCTGGGTCAGGTACCAGGGATAGAACTGCGCGAAACTGTCGTAGCGGACGGCGGCCATGCTGCTCTCCCGGTTGTCTCCCTGCCGTCCAGTGTAGATCAATCCAGGTCGCGCACGAAGTCCGCCAGCGCGGCGCTCACCGCATCGGACTGTTCCGTCATCAGCGCATGCCCGCAACCGAGCGCGACAACGCGCGCATGCGGGATCGCGGCCACGAGCCCTTGCGCCGAACGGGGCGGCGTCATCGCGTCGCGCCGGCCCTGCACGAACAGGGTCGGGCACGCGATGGCCTGCGCGGCCGCGCCCCCGTTCGCGTAGGTATTGCAATGTCTATTATACAAATAATACCCTGCCGACGAAAAGAGAGGTGGTGATAGCGGTG
>NZ_JBKYMO010000571.1:0-3253 GCF_047302915.1 Massilia sp. CT11-108
CGGCCTCCCCGAGCCGGTGCCGCGTGACGGCGCCGGGTTTGCAGGGTACCGCGGGCACTGGGGCCTCATCGGCATGCGCGAACGGGCGGCACGCATCGGCGCCCGCCTGGACATCGCCAGCGGCCCGCGCCAAGGCACGATGGTCACGTTGACCGTGCCCGGCGTGCACGCCTACGGCGCCGACCGGGCGCCGCCGATATAATCCTCCAGCCCTCCCGCCTGGACAATGCCCGCCCCGTCGAGGTGCCGGGCTGTTTCGCGACTAGGCACCGAGCCGCTGGCCCTTGCCGTACATCCGGCACTCGGCCGCCAGCGCCAGCAGGTTCGGATCGCGCTCGCGGCTCTTCGAGATCAGGAGGCTGATGGTCTGGTGCGACGCGTACGGCGCATCGAGCGGGATCAGCTGGATGCGCGTGCTGAATTCCGCCACGCGGCCCGGCAGCAGGCTGTAGCCCATGCCGCCGCTGACCAGGTTGATCAGCGAGAAGATGTCGGACACCCGCATGATCGTCTCCGGCGTGTAGCCGGCCTGGCGGAACGCGTGGTCGAAACTGTCCGACGTGACGAAACCGCCTCCCAGTGTGATGAATTTTTCGCCCTCCAGGTCGCGCAGATCCACGTGACTACGGTTCGCGTACGGTGAACCCAGCGGCGCGGCAAGATGCACCTCGTCCTCGAACAGCGGCACTGCCAGTAACTGCGCATCGTCGAGCGGCGCCTGCAGCCCGATCACGATGGCGTCCAGCCGACCCTCGTCCAGCCCGCGCAGCAATTCCTGGTTCGAGCCAAGGGTGAGGTCGATCTGCAGTTCGGGCCGGCGCAGCTTCAGGCCCATGAGCAGTTGCGGGATGCAGCGCAGTGTAAGCGAATACAGCGACCCGATCTTCAGCCTGCCGCCCGCGAAGCCGGCCAGCTCGCGCACCTTGCGCACGCCCTCTTCCGTTTCGCTGACGGCGCGCTGCGCGTGCTTGGCGAACGCATAGGCGGCCGGCAGCGGTGCGAGGCTCCTGCCTTCGCGCCGGAACAGCGGACAGCGCAATCCCTCTTCCAGCGAGTGCAGCGCGCGGTGGATGCTGACCGTGCTCTGGCCCAGTTCTTCCGACACGCGCGCCAGGCTGTGCAGGCGCATGAAGGCCAGGAAGACTTCCAGTTTCTTTAAAGTAATCTCTTCGTCGATCATCGCGCCGCTCCTCGGGAAAGTATACCGCAATCATTAACCTCAGAGTAAACATTCCGCCGCCGCGTTGATTGTAGGGCGGTCGTCTCCTTTCTATGCTGGACCTACCTTCCATACAAAGGAGACAACATGGAAAGCAACACTCCCCGCCGATGGGACACGCGGCGCCAGGAAAAGGCGCGGCGCATGGCGGCAGCGAGCCACCTGGCCGACGGCCCCGTGCTGGACAGCGCGCGCATCGTGGACGCGCTCGAACTACTGCTGGCCGGCGGCGACCGCGTCGTCCTCGAGGGGAATAACCAGAAGCAGGCGGACTTCCTCGCCCGCGCCCTCGTGCAGGTCGATCCGGACCGGATCAACAGGCTGCACATGATCATGCCCAGCGTGAGCCTGCCGGAGCACCTCGACCTGTTCGAGCGCGGCATCGCCAGCAAACTCGATTTCGCCTACGCCGGCGCGCAAAGCCTGCGCATCTCGCAATTCCTGCAGGAGGGCACGCTCACCGTGGGCGCCCTGCACACCTACATCGAGCTGTATGCCCGCCTGTACGTGGACCTGTCGCCGAACGTCGTCATGGTCGCCGGCTATATGGCGGACCGCCAGGGCAACCTGTACACGGGACCGAGCACGGAAGACACGCCGGCGCTCGTCGAAGCGGCCGCCTTCCGCGACGGCATCGTGATCGCGCAGGTGAACGAAATCGTCGACGACCCGAAGGACCTGCCCCGCGTGGACATCCCCGGCGCGTGGGTCGACTACGTCGTACGCGCCGACAAGCCGTTCTACATCGAACCGCTGTTCACGCGCGACCCGCGCCTCATCAAGCCCGTGCACATCCTGATGGGGATGATGGCGATCCGCGGCGTCTACGAGCGCCACGACGTGCAGTCGCTGAACCACGGCATCGGCTTCAACACGGCCGCGATCGAACTGCTGCTGCCGACGTACGGCGAGCGGCTGGGCCTGAAGGGCAAGATCTGCCGCAACTGGACCTTGAACCCGCACCCCACGCTGATCCCCGCCATCGAATCGGGCTGGGTCGACAGCGTGCACTGCTTCGGCGCGGAGCTGGGCATGGAAAAATACACGGCCGCCCGCCCCGACGTGTTCTTCATCGGCCGCGACGGCTCCATGCGCTCGAACCGCGCGTTCTGCCAGCTCGCGGGCCAGTACGCGGTCGACCTGTTCATCGGTTCCACCCTGCAGATGGATGGCCTGGGCAACTCGTCGACCGTGACGCACGGCCGCCTGACGGGCTTCGGCGGCGCGCCCAACATGGGCCACGACCCGCACGGCCGCCGCCATCCGACGCCGGCGTGGCTCGACCTCGTGGAGACGGACGATCCGCTCGCCCGCGGCAAGAAGCTCGTCGTGCAGATGGTCGAGACGTTCCAGGACGGCAGCCAGCCCACGATCGTGGAATCGCTGGATGCCGTCGAGGTGGGCAAGACGTCCGGCATGCCGCTGGCGCCCGTGATGATCTACGGCGACGACGTCACCCACGTTCTCACCGAAGAAGGCATCGCCTACCTGTACAAGGCGCGCTCGCTCGAAGAACGCAAGGCGATGCTGGCGGCGGTCGCGGGCGTCACGCCGATCGGCCTCACCCACGACCCGAAGCAGACGGCGCGCATGCGTGCCGAAGGCCTGATCGCGCTGCCGGAAGACATGGGCGTGCGCCGCGCCGATGCGACCCGCTCGCTGCTGGCGGCGAAAAGCATCGCGGAACTGGTCGACTGGTCGGGCGGCCTGTACGAACCGCCCGCGAAATTCAGGAGCTGGTGATGACCGCGCGCGATCCCATCCTGGTTCCTTCCGACGCCGCGCCCGCCCTCGCGCAAGGGTTGGCAAACGAGCTGGCCGACCACGCCGTCGCGGCGCTGATCGACGAAGCGATGCTGACGCCGAAGCCGGGTCTCGTCGATCTGCGCGGCGCCGGCGCCCACCGCGACCTCTCGTGGCCCCTGATGTGCGCATCGGCCTGCGCACTCCGGCCCGCTTTCGGCCAGATGGCGCTGGCGGGTCTACTCGGCGCGGACGACGACGCGCTGCTGCGCCGGCGCATCGGCGCCGAGT
>NZ_JBKYMO010000572.1:0-3251 GCF_047302915.1 Massilia sp. CT11-108
GCGATGGCGGCGGCCGAGCCGCCCGACGAACCGCCCGGCACGGCCAGCGCGTCCCACGGGTTTTTCACGGCGCCGAACGCGGAGTTCTCGTTCGACGAGCCCATCGCGAATTCGTCGCAGTTGAGTTTGCCCAGCGTGACCATGCCGGCGTCCGCGAATTTCGTGACGACGGTGGCGTCGAACGGGCTGACGTAGTTGCCCAGCATCTTCGAGGCGGCAGTCGAGCGCCAGCCTTGCGTGACGAAGATATCCTTGTGGGCAATCGGAATACCGGTCAGCGGGCCGGCGTTGCCTGCCGCGATGCGGGCGTCGGCGGCCTGCGCCTGCGCGAGCGACAGGTCCGGATTCACGTCCAGGAACGCGTTATGCTGGCTGGCGGCGATGCGGTCGAGGTAGTGCCGGGTCAGCTCGGTCGCCGAGACTTGTTTCGAGTGCAGGAGCGCGGACAGCTCCTTGATGGTTTTTTGATGCATCATGATGGTCGACGTTCGCTGCGGGTTATTCGGTGGCGATGACTTTCGGCACCAGGTACAGGCCGTCCTGGGTCTTCGGGGCCGGGGCCTGGTAATCGTCGCGGTGGTTGTCTTCCGTCACCACGTCCTCGCGCAGGCGCAGGGGCAGGGCGAGCACGCTGGCCAGCGGTTGCGACAACGGCGCAACACCCGTGGTGTCGACAGCCTGCAACTGGTCGGCCAGGGCGAAGATCCCGTTCAGCTCGTTCAAGGCGATTTCGGCATGGGCCTCGTCCATATCGAGCTGGGCCAGGTTGGCGATCCGTTTTACGTCTGAAAGTGTCAGGGACATGGCAAAAGGCGCGGCTCGGCACCGCGTTAAAAGATGAGTGTGTAGATAATGAAATTTGGACAACGGCGCGCTAAAGCTGATAAAAGCTTTCTAATACCGTCGATCTCACAGGCTGATATGGGCACGAAACCACCCGTTTTTCAGCGTTTAATCGGTAAATTATAAGGTAGAATGGCGGGCTAATGCGTTCTCCGGGCGAAACCAGCCCCGCTTCCACGCATGAAAAGCCCGCGAGGCGGATTCGGCAGTCGCGGCGAGGATTCCCCGATTAATGTTAGGCGCACCTTATTGCGCATATCAGGACACACATGTTTGGTTTTTTACGTAGCTATTTCTCGAACGACCTGGCCATCGACCTGGGTACCGCCAACACGCTGATCTATGTGCGCGGCCTGGGCATCGTGCTGGATGAGCCTTCGGTCGTCGCGATCCGCCAGGAAGGCGGTCCGAACGGCAAGAAGACGATCCAGGCGGTCGGCAAGGAAGCCAAGCAAATGCTCGGCAAGGTTCCCGGCAACATCGAAGCGATCCGTCCGATGAAGGATGGCGTGATCGCCGACTTCACCGTCACCGAGCAGATGCTCAAGCAGTTCATCCGCATGGTGCACGACTCGAAGTTCTTCCGTCCCTCGCCGCGCATCATCATCTGCGTGCCGTGCGGTTCGACCCAGGTCGAGCGTCGCGCGATCCGCGAATCGGCGCTGGGCGCCGGTGCGTCGCAGGTCTACCTGATCGAAGAGCCGATGGCGGCCGCGATCGGCGCGGGCCTGCCGGTGTCCGAGGCGACCGGCTCGATGGTCGTCGACATCGGCGGCGGCACGACGGAAGTCGGCATCATCTCGCTGGGCGGCATGGTCTATAAAGGCTCCGTGCGCGTGGGCGGCGACAAGTTCGACGAAGCCATCGTCAACTACATCCGCCGCAACTACGGCATGCTGATCGGCGAACAGACCGCCGAGTCGATCAAGAAGGCAATAGGTTCGGCCTTCCCGGGCTCCGAAGTCAAGGAGATGGAGGTCAAGGGCCGCAACCTGTCGGAAGGTATACCGCGTTCCTTCACCATCTCGAGCAACGAGATCCTGGAAGCGCTGACCGACCCGCTGAACAACATCGTCTCGGCCGTCAAGAACGCCCTCGAGCAGACCCCGCCGGAACTGGGCGCGGACATCGCCGAGAAGGGCATGATGCTGACCGGCGGCGGCGCACTGCTGCGCGACCTGGACCGCCTGCTGATGGAAGAGACCGGCCTGCCGGTGCTGGTGGCCGAGGATCCGCTGACGTGCGTCGTGCGCGGTTCGGGCATGGCGCTCGAGCGCATGGACAAGCTGGGCTCGATCTTCTCGTACGAGTAACCCGGCCGTGGCTGCGCGGACAGGGCGTGTGACCGTTCCGGCGATCCCGGGATGGCACGCGCCGTCCGCGTTTGGTGTCGCCCGTTTGTCGCCATCCCGCTGCGGGCGTCTGGATTGACGCGGGCGCCGCAGGCCCCGCATTATTGGAAGTCATGGAATACAGTCCTCCGCCGCTGTTCAAGCAAGGCGCCCCCGCAAGGGTCAAGGTGACCGTGTTCGCTCTCCTGTCGATCGCGCTGCTCGTGGTCGACGCCCGCCTGCACGCGCTCACCGCCGTGCGCCAGGTGGCGGCAACGGTCCTGTACCCGTTCCAGATGGCCGCACTGGCCCCGCGCGACGCGCTGGCCAACATGGGCACGTATTTTTCCTCGATCTCCGCGCTGCAGAAGGAAGTGCGCGACCTGAAGAGCCAGCAGGTCGCGATGGCCCAGGTCATGCAGCAGGCGCAGCTCCAGATGGCCGAGAACGCGCAACTGCGCCGCCTGATGGACGCGCGCGAGCACCTCCCCGTACGCTCCCAGATGAGCGAGATCCTGTACGACGCGCGCGACCCGTCCACGCGCCGCGTGGTGCTCGACCGCGGCACCCGCAGCGGCGTCAAGCTCGGCCTGCCCGTGATCGACAACGCCGGCGTCGTCGGCCAGGTCACGCGCGTGTTCCCGTTCACGTCCGAAGTCACGCTCCTCACCGACAAGGAACAGGCGATCCCCGTGCAGGTGCTGCGCAACGGCCTGCGCAGCGTGGCCTACGGCCGCGGCCAGTCGGGCCTTCTCGACCTGCGCTTCGTCGCGCCGAATGCCGACATCCAGGTCGGCGACGTGCTCGTGACGTCCGGCCTGGACGGCATCTACCCGGCCGGCCTCGCGGTCGCGAAAGTCATCCAGGTCGAGAACCTGGCGCAGGGTGCCTTCGGCCGCGTCGTGTGCCAGCCGCTGGCCGGCATCGACCGCCACCGCCAGTTGCTGATCGTGATGTCCGACCAGCCGCTGCCGCCGCGCCCGGCCGCGGAAGTGCCGAAGGCCAACGCCAACACCACGTCCCGCAAGAATCTGCCGCGCATGGAACCCGTGCCGCCGCTGCCGCTGCCGCCGCAAC
>NZ_JBKYMO010000573.1:0-3235 GCF_047302915.1 Massilia sp. CT11-108
GGGTTCGGGCGCGGGCGCCGGCGTCGGAGCGGCAGCGGGTGCGCTGGCACGCTGCGCTGCCACTTCCTCGAATAATGCGTCGAAATCGTCAGCGGCGTCGGTCATAGTCCCTGCTTCTCCATAATTTAAATGTCGCGATGCGATGATCTGTGCTGTGTGCGGTACGGCTGCCGTCATTACTGACGGTACAAATTTCCGACGAGTGTATCAGCGTGGTTGCCGTAGGTAAATCTTCTGAAATGCCGGCGTTGCCGATTGGTGAGTAATCTTGGCCTGTCGACAATCTTTTACAGCATTTTCTGAATATTTTCACAAAGCAAGTGTTGTATTTTTTTATCGCGGAGGCATTTGTGACATCCGGTATTCGGGCGCCGAATGCCGAGCACATCCCTGAGCAAGATCAAGCATTTACATTCCGCCAAGAGGGGAAACGCGAACTACAATGAGAAGGTAGCGTGACGTGAGGGAGGACTCACCATGTACCAGAAAATTCTGATCACCACCGACGGCTCCTCGGTGTCGCAGCACACCGCCTGTGCCGGCGTCAAGTTCGCACGACAGATGGGGGCCGAAGTGCTCGCCCTGTTCGTCGCGCCCGAGTACCAGTACCCCGTGTATGTCGAGATCGTGCCGCCCGCCTACCCCAGCGAGGAGGAGTACGTCCAGCAGATGAAGCGCCTCGGCGAGGAGTACATGGGCTCCATCATGCGCGCTGCGGAAGGTTGCGGCCTGAAGCACGCCTGCATGACGGCGTTTTCCGACGCGGCGGCGCTGAAGATCGTGGACGTTGCGGAACAGCAACACTGCGACCTGGTCTTCATGGGGTCGCACGGCCGCAGCGGCTGGGGACAGTTGCTGCTAGGTAGCGTGACCAACAAGGTGCTGTCCCATACGACCAAGCCCGTGCTGGTGCACCGCCTGATCCGGGAGCCCGGCACCTGACGCGCCTGCCGAAGTAACCGCGGCTCCACGGCGCGGCATCGGACAGCAGGCGTTGTCCGAAAAAAAGGCAACGTCAGTGTTGCTTCTGTGATATCTTTTTACCTTCATTTTACAATTGATCCCCAAGGGACATCCTATGATTCGCATTGTCATCGCCGACGACCACACGATCATGCGCGAGGGCCTCAAGCGTATCCTCGACGGGGCGCTCGACATCGAGATCGTCGGCGAAGCCATCAACGGCTTCGAAGTGCTGTCGCTGGTACGCCAGGGCGGCTTCGACCTGCTGCTGCTGGACCTGTCCATGCCGGGCCGCAGCGGCGTCGACCTGATCCGCCAGGTGCGCAGTGAAGCGCCCAAGCTCGCCATCCTGATCCTGACGATGCACGAGGAAGAGCAGTACGCCGTGCGCGCCATTCGGGCAGGCGCCCAGGGCTATCTCACCAAGGAAAGTGCCGGCACGCAGCTCGTCGGGGCGATCCGCAAGGTGGCATCCGGCCGCCCGTACATCAGCACGGAAGTGGCCGAGCAGCTGGCGCTGAACATCATGGCGCCGAACGAACAGCTGCTGCACAAGCAGCTCTCGGATCGCGAATTCGAGGTATTCTCGCTCCTCGTGGGCGGCAAATCGATCACGGAGATCGCCAACAACCTGCACTTGTCCGTCAAGACGGTGAGTACCCACAAGACCCGCATCATGCAGAAAATGGGCATGACCTCGCTGTCCGAAATGGTCCAGTACGCGGTGGCGCATCGTCTGCTTGCGCCGATGAAAGCCTGAACGGCTCCGCACGAAACAGATTTGACATTCTGGCGACACTTTTCGTGCCCTGCCCCGGCGCTTTCCGGCCACGCAGGGCCTGCCGTCCGCTCGCGTAATCCTACACGCGCCCCACTCTTGATTCCCCCTCCATCCGCAGCTTGGCAGTAAGAAAATTCCTACAAGCTGACGCTCCCTCCTACTACACATTCAGCCGTTGCTGATATTAATGCCGGACTCGTGTTGGCATACTGACTTCAGCGTTTCGACTTGCCTGCGGTCCATATCCGTATCCAGTCAGCTCTGTGGCTCCGATACCGCACTGGCACCACCGGACCGCAGCTTGGTTCTTTGAAATCCTAAACCTGGAGATGAGTATGCAGTCCCAGCTAACTTCAGAACAACGTAACGCCTCCCCGTCGACCCTGCACTCGTCACAGATGGAAGCCGGACGCCAACGCCAGGGCCGTCTCTGGTCGAACCTGAAAGAGGTCTGCGACCTGCTCCACATCCCGGCCGCCGTCTCGATGAACACCGAGGAATTGCTGTTCCAGCACGTACAGTTCAAGACCGGACAGCGCGTGCACACGATCGGCCAGGCATTCGACACCCTGTACATCGTCAACTCCGGTTTCCTGAAAACCGTGCTGATCGACGAATTCGGCAACGAACAGGTACTCAGCTTCCCGATGAAGGGCGACATGCTCGGCGTCGACGGCATCCACACACGCCATTACGCGTCGGAAGCCGTCGCCCTGTCCGACTGCGACCTGATCCTTGTGCCGTTCAAGAAACTCACCGCGCTCGGCCGCGTGCATGCCGAGCTCGAGAACCTGATGTACGGCGTGATGAGCCGCGAACTGGTGCGCGAACAGGCCATGATCGGCATGCTCGGCGCCCTGTCGGCCGAAGCGCGCGTGGCCCGTTTCCTGATCTCGCTGGCGGAACGTTTCGCCGCGATGGGGTATTCGAGCAAACTGTTCAACCTGCGCATGACGCGCCATGAGATCGGCAGCTATCTCGGCCTGACACTCGAGACGGTCAGCCGCACCTTGTCCGCCTTTAACGAAATCGGCCTGATCACCGTCGACCAGCGCACCATCGGCATCAAGGATCCGGACGCCCTCAAGACGCTGCGCCGCCTGCCGCCGTCGCGCTCGCGCGCCAAGCAGAACGCCAAGCACAAGGCCGAAGCGGACAGCGCAGGCGACGGCCAGGTCCTGGCCACCGTCTGAACCGTTTCCCGCGTCAAATGAGAACAGCCGGTTCCTCGCGGAAGCCGGCTTTCTGTTTTCTGATACGGACGGATCAGTCGCGCATTAGTCACGAATCAGCACGCCATCGCTGACCTTCACGCGGTCGCCCACCCGGAAGCCCGGATTGTTTTCGTACGGGATCGTCTGCGTGGCACCGTTGGCGTAGCGCACGACGACTTCGAAGCGCTGCCGCGCGTTGGCATTGCGTTCGATCTCGCGGCCCGCGATCGCGCCGCCGACGGCGCCCGCGACGGTGGAAGCCGTCAACGTCGTGCAG
>NZ_JBKYMO010000574.1:0-3225 GCF_047302915.1 Massilia sp. CT11-108
ACGAGACAGCCGCCGGACAGTTCGCCCGGCGGGGGGATGGCGCGCTGCGTCAGGCCCACGCGCGCCAGGATCGCCTCGGCGCGCGCGACGGCGTCCGCGCGCTTCATGCGCCGGATCAGCAGCGGCATCGCGACGTTGTCCAGCGCCGTGAACTCCGGCAGCAGGTGGTGGAACTGGTAGACGAAGCCGAGCGAGCGGTTGCGCAGCTCGCCGCGGCGCGTCTCCGACAAGGTCGCGAAGTCCTCGCCCTGCAGCGTGACGCTGCCCGTGCTGGGCGTGTCCAGCCCGCCCAGGATGTGCAGCAGCGTCGATTTGCCGGAACCGGACGCGCCGACGATGGCCACGCGCTCGCCGCGGGCGATCGAGAAATCGATGTTGTCCAGCACCTGGACCGAGTAGTCTCCCTGGCGGAAGGTCTTGGCGACGTTGCGGCAGGCAAGTACAGCGGTATTCACATTCATGTCATTCATAGCGGAGTGCCTCCGCCGGTTTCACGCGCGACGCGGACCAGCTGGGGTAGATGGTCGCGACGAAGGCCAGCAGCACGGAGACGCCGCCGATCTTGGAGACGTCCGGCCAGCGCAGGTCGGACGGGATTTCGCTGATCAGGTAAATATCCTTGGACAGGAACTGCACACCGAGCAGGTGCTCGATGAACGGGACGATGACGTCGATATTGAGCGCCACCAGCACGCCCAGGCCCACGCCCGCCGCGGTGCCCATGATGCCGACGAGGGCGCCCTGGATCATGAAGATCTTCGTGATCGAGCGCGGCGACGCGCCGAGGGTGCGCAGGATGGCGATGTCGGGCTGCTTGTCGGTCACCGTCATGACGAGGGTCGAGACCAGGTTGAACGCGGCGACGGCGATGATCAGCGTGAGGATGATGAACATCATGCGCTTTTCCGTCTGCACGGCGGCGAACCAGTTGGCGTTCAGCTGCGACCAGTCGCGCATGATCAGCTCGCCCGACATGCTGCGCTTGAGTTCCTGCGCGACGAACGGGGCCTGGTGCATGTCGGCGATGCGCAGGCGCAGGCCGTTCGGCGCGTCGATCCGCACCATGCGCTGCGCGTCCTCGATGTTGATGAACGCGAGCGCCGAATCGAATTCGTAGTGGCCGGCCTCGAAGATGCCGCTCACCGTGAACACGCGCGAGCGCGGGACCATGCCGGCCGGCGTCGTCTGGCCCTGCGCCAGCAGCATGTTGACCTTGTCGCCGATGCCCACGCCGAGCGAGCGCGCGAGCGCGTAGCCGATGACGATGTTGTACTCGCCGGACTTGAGGCTCTCGATGCTGCCCTGGCGGATCTGCTTCGCCACGTCCGACACCTTGTGCTCTTCCGCCGGCAGGATGCCGCGGATGACGGCCGGCTTCATCGTGTCCTCGCGCACCAGCAGGCCCTGCGTCTCGACGAACGGCGCGGCGCCGCGTACGGCCGGGTTGCGGAAGGCTTCCTGCTCGGCCTGGCGCCAGTTCGCCATGGTGCCGCTCGCGTCGAACACTTCGATGTGCGCGAGCACGGACAGCATGCGGTCCGTGACCTCCTTCTGGAACCCGTTCATCACCGACAGCACGACGATCAGGGCGGCCACGCCGAGGGCGATGCCGGACACGGAGATCAGCGAGATGAAGGAAATGAAGCTGTTGCGGCTGCTGCGCTTGCCGGCGCGCGTGTAGCGCAAGCCGACCAGCCATTCGTACGGCAGTTTGTGGATGAGGCTCATGGGCTCCAGGGTAAATGCTTGGGTCCCGCAGTTTGCCACACAACGCTCATCCATGTGGGGCGTTGTCACAATTGGAAGTACTTTTTCTATCTTGCACACACCATAAAAAGTCCGGAACTCCGGACGCGGCAAGACTATCGAACCCAGACAGGAGGCCCACCATGGCATTTTCCGTCTTCGATTCGAAGGGCACGCCGCTCGACCGGCAGCACACCACGTGGCGCGACATGGTGCGCAGGCCGATCAGCAAGCTGGACGACGATGCCTTTACCCGCATGCGCATCATCCTCATGAACGGCATCGAGCTCGAGGCCCTGCGCTTCTCGCACATGGCCGCGCGCTGCAACATGGCGCTGCGCCAGCCGCTGGCCGACGTCAGGCGGGTCGAGCAGCACCAGGCCACGATGGTGAACTGGCTGCTGGCGCCCGATCATTCTCCGCTCGAGACGACCATCGCCTACGAACAGCTGGCCATCGAGCTGACGGCGAGCGTGGCCCGGGCCGAGCCGGACGACTACCTGTCCGGCGTGTATCGTTTCGGGCTGCTGGAAGACTTCGACCACCTGTACCGCTACGCGGCGCTGCTCGACCGCGTGGAGGGCAAGGATGCGAACAATATCCTGCAGAGCTATACGGACATCCTCCCCGGCCGCCCCACGCCCGAGCACCACCGCGCCCCGCGCGACGACCTGCGCATCCCGTACGACCGCAGCATGGCCGCGATGCTCAGCAAGCTGCATGCGCTGACGATCACGGCGGCCGAGGCGCAGACCCACAACTATTATATGAACGTGGGCCCGACGTTCGCCGACCCGGTCGCGCGCCAGCTGTATGCGGAGATCGCCTCCGTGGAAGAACAGCACGTCACGCAATACGAATCGCTGCTGGACCCGACGGAGACGTGGGTCGAGCAGTGGATGCTGCACGAGGCGAACGAGTGCTACACCTATTACAGCTGCGTCGAGACGGAGACGAACCACCACGTCAAGGCCATCTGGGAGCGCTGCCTCGACTACGAGCTGGGCCACTTCCACATGGCCGCCGACGCCTTCCGGCGCTACGAGCGGCGCGATCCGGCCGAGATCGTCGGCGATTTTTCAGGCCCGATCCCGTTCCGCAGCCAGCGCGACTACGTGCGGCAGGTGCTGGCCAGCGAAGTCGACCTGCGCGCGCTGGGCACGCAATTCGTGCCGAAGGCGCACGAAGACCAGGCCAGCATCGATTACCGCCGGCAGATGAACGGCGACGGCTCGCCCAGCGCGGCGGTGGCGGCCGGCTACGTCTGGACGCCGGGCACGGAACTCGTGAGCCATGGCGCCGCCACCACGACGGCCATCACGACGACCCTGCCCGCCAACCAGGGCGGCGTCGTCCAGCCCTGAACCGCAACGGAGACACCATGGCACAGCAGACCGAACACCTCGGCATGAACCGGACGGGCGTGCAGATGTCGCCCATCGACACGGCGGCCATGATGAGCGCCTCGCGCGCGTCCAT
>NZ_JBKYMO010000575.1:0-3222 GCF_047302915.1 Massilia sp. CT11-108
TTTTCTCCCCCTTGTGGTTTGTTTTGTTTTTTGTTGGGGGTGGGGGGGGGGGGGGGGGGGGGGGGGGGCGCGCCCCCCCCCCCCCCCCCCCCCCCACGGCAACACCGAATTCGCCTTACCGCCTGCTCCCAGAAGCAGGCGTTTCCACTACTGATGCCATCAGCCTTATCGGTGTAACGAGCCGAGGGTATTGAAGAGGACACTCATGCAAAATAGTTTGTTGAAGCCACGTATTATCGATGTCGAAACGCTCGGCGCCGGCCACGCGAAAGTCGTGATGGAACCGTTCGAACGTGGTTATGGCCACACGCTGGGTAACGCGCTGCGCCGGGTGCTGCTGTCGTCGATGATCGGCTACGCGCCGACCGAAGTGACGATCGCCGGCGTCGTGCACGAGTACTCGTCGCTGGACGGTGTGCAGGAAGACGTCGTCGACCTGCTGCTGAACCTGAAAGGCGTCGTGTTCAAGGTGCACAACCGCGACTCCGTGACGCTCACCCTGAAGAAGGAAGGCGAAGGCCCGGTCCTGGCATCGGACATCGACTTGCCGCATGACGTGGAACTGATCAACCCGGACCACGTGATCGCCCATCTGACCGCCGGCGGCAAGCTGGACATGCAGATCAAGGTCGAAAAAGGCCGCGGCTACGTGCCGGGTAACGTGCGCCGCCTGTCGGAAGACACGAACAAGACCATCGGCCGCATCATCCTGGACGCATCGTTCTCGCCGGTCCGCCGCGTGTCGTATGCCGTGGAATCGGCCCGCGTCGAACAGCGTACCGACCTCGACAAGCTGATCATCAACATCGAGACCAATGGCGTCATCACGCCGGAAGAAGCGATCCGCCAGTCGGCCCGCGTCCTGGTCGACCAGCTGAACGTGTTCGCTGCCCTGGAAGGCACCGAAGCCGCCGCGGAAGCACCGTCGCGTGCACCGCTGGTCGATCCGATCCTGCTGCGTCCGGTGGACGACCTGGAGCTGACCGTCCGTTCGGCAAACTGCCTGAAGGCCGAGAACATCTACTACATCGGCGACCTGATCCAGCGTTCGGAAAACGAACTGCTGAAGACGCCGAACCTGGGCCGCAAGTCGCTGAACGAGATCAAGGAAGTCCTGGCTTCCCGTGGTCTGACCCTGGGCATGAAGCTGGAAAACTGGCCGCCCGCAGGTCTGGAAAAGTAATTCGTAGTACCCGCCCGGGGCAGGTGTCCCGGGCGTTTTGTCGCCAACCGGCCCGCGTCGCACACAGCGGCGATCGAAGAGCTCGGATTTAAACTTAACTCGAAAGGAATTACCATGCGTCACCGTCACGGCCTTCGCAAGCTGAACCGTACCTCGTCCCACCGCCTCGCCATGCTGCGCAACATGACCGTTTCGCTGCTGCGTCACGAAGCGATCAAGACCACCGTTCCGAAAGCCAAGGAACTGCGCAAAGTCGTCGAGCCGATCATCACCCTGGGCAAGAACGACACCCTGGCCAACAAGCGCCTGGCATTCGCCCGTCTGCGTGACCGCGAAATCGTCCAGAAGCTGTTCGCTGAAATCGGCCCGCGCTACAACGCGCGTCCGGGCGGCTACATCCGCATCCTGAAGATGGGCTTCCGCGTTGGCGACAACGCCCCGATGGCTTTCGTCGAGCTGGTCGACCGTCCGGAAGTCACCTCGGCTGAAGACGCGCCGACCGCCGAGTAATCGCGGTTCAGGCAACATGAAAAACCAGGCTCCGGCCTGGTTTTTTTTTGCCCGCAGCGGACGACGCGGACCCGGTGTACCATGCTGATGCGTTGAACCAATATTCCGACCATGTCCCGATCTTTTTCCCTGTCGATCACGCGACTGCTGGCCGCCTGGCTGCTGGCCTGTCTCGCCTTCGTCTCTTCCGCCCACGCCGACGACGACTTCCTGCCGCCTGAGCAGGCATTCAAGTTCTCCGCGCAAATGGCGGACGCGCACACGATCGTCGTCAATTACGCGATCGCCGATGGCTACTACATGTACCGCGAGCGCTTCCGCTTCACGGCAAGCGGCGCGAAGCTCGGCGAGCCGGCCATCCCACCGGGCAAGATCAAGTACGACGACACGTTCCAGAAGAACGTCGAGACCTATCACAACGGCGTCGAGATCCGCATCCCGGTCGACGCCACCGGGCCGTTCACGCTGACCGCCACCGGCCAGGGTTGCGCGGACAAGGGCCTGTGCTATCCGCCGCAGGATGCGTCGGTCCAGCTCACGCCGGGTGCCGGCGGCAGCGCGCCGCAGATGAGCGTCGCGCCGGGGCAGGGCGGCGGGTTCAACTTCCCGGGACAACCCGCGCCGCAGGTCGATACGCCACCCGCACCCGCACCGGCGCCCGTCGCGCCCGTGAAACCGGCGGCACCGTCCGAACTCTCCGGCATCGCCTCGCTGCTGCAGGGCGGCCGCCTGCTGGCCATCGTCCCCGCGTTCATCCTGCTGGGACTGGGCCTCGCGTTCACGCCGTGCGTGCTGCCGATGGTGCCGATCCTGTCGTCGATCATCGTGGGTGAAGGCAAACAGGTGCACCGCACGCGCGGCTTCGTGCTGTCGCTCGCGTACTCGTTCGGGATGGCGATCGTCTACACGGCGCTGGGCGTGGCGGCCGGCCTGCTCGGCGAAGGGCTGGCGGCGGCGCTGCAGAATCCCTGGGTACTGGGCGGCTTCGCGCTGCTGATCGTCGTGATGGCGTTGTCGATGTTCGACGTCTACCAGTTGCAGGTTCCCGCCGCGCTACAGACGCGGCTGACCAGTGCCTCTGGCCGTCAGTCGTCCGGCAAGCTGGCCGGCGTGTTCGTGATGGGGGCGATCTCCGCATTGATCGTCGGCCCGTGCGTGGCGGCGCCGCTCGCGGGTGCGCTCGTGTACATCAGCCAGACGCGCGACGTCGTCATCGGCGGCGCCGCGCTGTTCGCGATGGCGGTCGGGATGAGCATTCCGCTGCTGCTCGTGGGGGTGTCCGCCGGCTCGCTGCTGCCGCGCGCCGGGCTGTGGATGGAATCCGTGAAGCGTTTCTTTGGTGTCCTGATGCTGGCGATGGCCTTGTGGATGGCCGCGCCCGTCCTGCCGGGCATCGTGCAGATGGTCCTGTGGGCTGCGCTGCTGCTGGGCTATGGTTTCTACCTGCTGCGCGGCCTGCGCGGGCATTGGGCCGGTCTCGCGCTCGGCGCCGCCAGCGTCGTGCTGGGCGCCACGCCGACGAGCTGCGT
>NZ_JBKYMO010000576.1:0-3218 GCF_047302915.1 Massilia sp. CT11-108
GGCCGCAGCGGCCACGCGCCGGGCCGCATCTCGCGCGTGACGCTCGTGCCCACGAACAGCCTGGAATTGCTGGAAGCGGCCGGCGCCAAGCGCGCCGTCGCGACGCGCCGCATCGAAGCGCGGCAGGTACCGAACAAGCCGTTCGACGTGCTCGTGCAGCACCTCGTCACTGTCGCGCTGGGCGGCGGCTTCCGGTCCGACGAGTTTTACGAGGAAGTGACAAGCGCGTGGTCGTACCGCCTCCTCGCGCCGCAGGAATGGCAGTGGGCGCTGGACTTCGTTGCGCGCGGCGGCCAGAGCCTGACGGTCTATCCGGAGTACAAGCGCGTGCTGCCGGACGAGGAGGGCGTCTACCGTGTGCCCGACGTGAAGATCGGGAGGCGCCACCGCATGGGGATCGGCACCATCGTGTCGGATGCGCAGATGCAGGTGAAGTACGTGAGCGGCGGCCGCATCGGCAGCGTGGAGGAATCGTTCATCGGGCGCATGAAGCCGGGCGACCGCTTCCTGTTCTCCGGCCGCATCCTGGAACTCGTGCGCGTGCACGAGATGACGGCGTACGTGAAGCGTTCGGACTCGACGCGCGGCGCCGTCAGCCGCTGGATGGGTACCAAGATGCCGCTGTCGTCCGAGCTCGCGCACGCGGCGCTGGAAGAACTCAAGCTCGCCAGGGAGGGCATCTACGACGGGCCGGAAATGCGCGCGCTGCAGCCGCTGCTGGAGATCCAGGCGCGCTGGTCGGCGCTGCCCGACAGCGACGTGCTCGTCCTGGAAAGCATGAAGAGCCGCGAGGGGTATCATTTGTTCCTGTATCCGTTCGCGGGACGGGCGGTGCACACCGGGCTCGCGTCGCTGTTCGCGTACCGCGTGGGGCGCGTCATGCCGAGTACCTTTTCCATCGCCGTCAACGACTACGGATTCGAACTGCTGGCGCCCGAAGCGGTCGACTGGGCGAACGTGTTCAATGCGGAGACGGGCGCCGACGTCGGCCTGTTCGACACGTCGCATTTGCTCGAGGATGTGCTGGACAGCCTGAACGCGACGCAGTTGTCGCAGCAGCGCTTCCGCGAAGTGGCGCGCATCGCGGGGCTCATCTTCCAGGGCTATCCGGGCCAGCACAAATCCATGCGCCAGGTGCAGGCGTCGTCGTCGCTGTTCTTCGAAGTCTTCCGCAAGCACGACAGCGGCAACCTGCTGCTCACGCAGGCCGAGCGCGAAGTGCTGGAGCAGGAACTGGAACTCACGCGGCTGCGCGACACGCTCGTCGAACTGCATGCGCGCCGCATCGCCTTCCGCGAGGTGAAGCGCGCGACGCCGTTCGGCTTTCCGCTGATGGTCGAGCGCTTCCGCGAGAAGGTCAGCACGGAAAAGCTGGCGGACCGCGTCGCGCGCATGGTGCGCGAGCTCGAAAAGGCGGCCGGGGCATGAGCGGCGTCACCGTCGACGTTGCCGGAGAACAGCTCGTGCTGCTGCCGCAGAAAGCCGTGTTCTGGCCGCGTGAAAAACTGCTGGCCATCGCCGACATTCACTTCGGCAAGGCGGCCGCATTCCGCTCGTTCGGCATCCCCGTCCCGCGCGGGACGACGATGGAAAACCTCGACGCCCTCGATGCCCTCATCGATGCGACCGGTGCGAACCACGTGCTGTTCCTCGGCGACTTCCTGCATGCGCGCGCGGCGCACGCGGCGGGCACGCAGGCCGCGCTGCTCACATGGCGCCGGCGGCGCTGCGACCTCGTGCTGACGCTCGTGCGCGGCAACCACGACAAGCATGCGGGCGACCCGGCCGACGTGCTCGGCATCGACCTCGTCGACGAGCCGTACACGGTCGGCCCGCTGTCGTTCTGCCACCACCCGGACCTGGACGCGCCCGGCTATGTGCTGGCGGGTCACGTGCATCCAGTGTATGTCTTGGCGACACGTTTCGACGCCCTGCGGCTGCCGTGCTTCGTCTTAGGTCCTGATCGGATGATCCTGCCGTCTTTCGGATCTTTTACCGGTGGACACGCCATCCGTCCAGAAGAGGGCGATCGCATTTTTATTACCTCCGGGGAAGCCGTGCACAGCGTTAAGGCGAACCTATCTCGGTAGTCGACGTCGCTGCTGGCGCGCCTGACGAGCTCGTGCTGCGTTGCTCGTCGTTGCATGGATTGACCATGCGGCCTCCTCGCGCCTTGCCCGCGCTCGCCATGCATCGCCATCAGCTTCCGTCTCTCCACCGAGATAGGTTCGCTATCGCACCGAGCCCGTCCAGTGCGCGGCGTAAGCTGGTCTTATCGACAACAAGACGAAGTCGGAGGACCCCATGGCAACAACCCGACAGACATTGGCCGCGGCCGTCGTAGCCGCGCTGCCTCTGCTCTCGATGACCGTGACGACGCCCGTGCAAGCGCAGGATCACCCGCGCGCGGCCCGGCTGGCACCCCGCATCGATGGTTTCAACGTGGACGAAGTGCGGCGCCTGGAACCGGGCACCGAACTGAACTTCGACCTGTACGGCACGCCGGGCGGCTATGCCACCCTGCGCATCGATGGCGCCACGCGCAACCTGACCCTGCAGGAAACGTCGCCGGGTACCTACCAGGGCACGTACACGATCGGCACGCACGACCGCATCAACCCCGGCAGCGCCGTCACCGCGAACCTGCGCGTAAACGACATGGTCACGACGCGCCTGCTGGCCGAATCGATCGTGCGCGGACCGGGCCGTGACGACCGCGGCGACCGCACGGCGTCCAACATGCCGCATGTGGAGCGCTTCGACGTGCGCGGCAGCGACGATCTCGGTCCGGGCAACGAATTGAAATTCACCGTGCGCGGCACGCCGGGTGCCAAGGTCGAGGTGCAGATCGCCGGTTCGCGCGGCATCTTCTTCCTGCCGGAAGTGCGGCCGGGCGAGTACAGCGGCCTGTACACGATCCGCCGCGACGACCGTATCGCACCGGATGCGGCCGTCACCGCCACGATCCGCGCCAATGGCCGTTATTCGACGGCCACGCTGGGACAACCGCTGATGGCGGGCGGCAACGGCCAGGGCCTCAATCCGAATAACCAGCCGCGCGTGGCGCGTTACTGCACGAATTGCGCGACGGTGGAAGCCGTCAACGTCGTGCAGGTCAGCGGGGACGGCAGCTACCTGGGCACCGGTGCCGGTGCCGTGGTGGGCGGCCTGCTCGGCAACCAGGTCGGCAGCGGCAGCGGACGCACGGCGGCCACCGT
>NZ_JBKYMO010000577.1:0-3218 GCF_047302915.1 Massilia sp. CT11-108
GCGCACGGCTTCGTGCCGGCGTCGGTCCACTCGTGCGCCATGTTCGGGCCGCAGGTCGGGTCGTTGCCGACGACGACGATGGCCACGTCCGCGTCGCGCGCCGCCTTCACGGCCGCGTCGTTCGCATTGTCGGCGGCATAGTTCACCTTCACGCCCGGTCCCACGGCCGCCTTGATGCCGGCCAGCGCCGTCACCGTGTACGGCGCGGTTCCGCCATACCAGTCCCAGTGCACGCTGTCCGCATGCGGTCCGATCACGGCGATCCGCTTGATGCGCGACTTCGCGAGCGGCAGCGCGCGGCCGTCGTTCTTCATCAGGACGATGGATTCCAGCGCCATCTTCAACGACACGGCCTTGTGCGCCGCGCTGTCCCACGGCGCCGGGCCGTCCTTGATCGCGGCATACGGATTGCCGGCCGGCGGGTCGATCAGGCCCAGCTTGATCGTCGTGCGGAACTTGCGCGCGAGCGCCTCATCGAGATCGGCCACCGTGATGGCCCCCTCCTTCAGCGCCGCGCGCAGCTCGTCCTGGTATTTGTCGAGGTACTGGTTGATGCCGGCTTTCAGGCCCGCGACAGCCGCCGCCTTCTGGTCCGGATACCGTTTATACAGTTTCACCAGGTTGCCGATGGCGCCGCCGTCGCTCGAAATCACGTCCGCGTTCCACTTCCCGATCACGAGGCTGCGCAGCACGGGGTGCACGCCCATCGGCGTGCCGTTCCACGCGTTGTACGACGCCATCAGGGCGCGCGCGCCGCCGTCCTCGAACGCCATGCGGAACGGCGCCGCATAGTATTCGTGGAACAGGCGGTCGTCGAAATCGGACGTCGAGTTGCCGCGCCCGTTCTCGTTGCTGTTGGCGAGGAAGTGCTTGAGGAGTGCCGCGCCGCGCCAGTATTTTGGATCGTCGCCCTGGATGCCGCGCGTGAACGCGGTCGCCATCGTCCCGACGAGGAACGCGTCCTCGCCGTAGACTTCCTCGCTGCGGCCCCAGCGCGGGTCGCGCGCGAGGTCGGCCTGCGGGCCCCATTGCATCAGCATCGGGTGCTTGTACTGCGCGCTCTGCGTGATGTAGCGGGCTTCCGTCGACTGCACGGCGCCGGCCTGGCGCACGAGCTCCGGGTCCCAGCTCGCGCCCATGCCCGGCGGCTGCGGGAATTGCGTCGTCGGGATCGGCTGGCGCTGGCGCTTCGATTCGCCCCGCTGCACGAGGCCGTGGATGCCTTCCGTGCTGCCGAAGCTGGGAATGCCGAGGCGCGCGACGCCGGAATCGGTCGACAGCGCGGCGATCTTTTCGTCGGGCGTCATCAGCGCCAGGATGTTGGCGATGCGTTGTTGCGGGGCCAGGTTCGGATCCTGGAACGGGTACGGCGCCGCGTGGGCGGTGCCGGCGCACAGCGCGGCGGCGAGGGCCACGGCGCGGAGGATGTTCGTCTGCATGCTGTCTCCTTGTGTAAACGTTTTTTGTTAGCGCGAACATCCAAATCATACCCCGGAATGAAACCGTTTTCACAACACTCGGCCACAAGTTCCTGTCCGGCGCCAAAAGTTCCTTGCACACCGTAAAGACATCAGTACAATCAGTGTGCATACAAACAGGAGACAGCATGACTTATGAACGCATCGTGGTCCTCGGCGGCGGCACGGCCGGCTGGATGGCCGCGACGGCCCTCGCGACGGGCCTGAAGGGCACGACGGTGGAACTGGTGGAATCGGAGGACATCGGCACGGTCGGCGTCGGCGAGGCGACGTTCCCGTCGATCCGCAACTACCACCAGATCCTCGGCATTCCCGAAGCGGACTTCCTGCGCGCGACGAACGGCACGTACAAGCTGGGCATCCGGTTCCGCGACTGGCGCGTCAAGGGCGAGGACTATTACCACACGTTCGGCGACTTCGGCATGCTGAACGGCCCCGAGTCGCTGTGGGGCCAGTACCGCCGGCACCCGCGCGCCAACCTGCCCGCGTTCGGCGAGCAATGCCTGCCGACCGTGATGGCGATGAACGACCGCTTCTGCGCGCCCGGCAAGGACGCCGCGAATTTCAACTACGCCTACCACTTCGACGCGAACCTGTATGCCCGCTTCCTGCGCGACATCGCCCTGAAGCGCGGCGTGCGCCGCACCGAGGGCAAGGTCGTCGACGTGGCGCGCCGGCCGGACGGCGGCATCGCGTCGCTGAAGCTGGACGACGACCGCGTCGTCAAGGGCGATCTGTTCATCGACTGTTCCGGATTCGCCTCGCTGCTGCTGGGCCGCACGCTGGGCGAACCGTTCGTCGACTTCTCGCACTGGCTGCCCGTGGACCGGGCCTGGGCCGTGCCGTCCGCCAGCGTGGGCGACAACCTGACGCCGTACACGCGCGCGACGGCGCTGGACGCAGGCTGGGCGTGGCGCATTCCCCTGCAGGACCGCACGGGCAACGGCCACGTGTTCTCGTCCCGCTTCATCGACGAAGAAAAGGCCCGCGACCAGCTGCTGCAGCAGCTCGACGGCGAGGCACTGGCGGAGCCGCGCCTGCTGCGCTTCACGACGGGGCACCGCGCCAGATTCTGGTCGCACAACGTCGTCGGCATCGGCCTCGCGACGGGCTTCCTGGAACCGCTCGAATCGACCAGCATCTACCTCGTGCAGGTGGGCGTCGGCCGTTTGATGACCCTCCTGCAGCGGGGCAGCCCCGTCGCGCCGGACCTCGTCGACGCGTACAACACGGGCCTCACGCGCCAGTTCGAACGCATCCGCGACTTCATCCTGATGCACTACTGCCTGACCGCGCGCCGCGACACGCCGTTCTGGCAAGCCATGGCGGCCACGGAGCTGCCGGAGACGCTGGCCTACAAGCTGCACGCATGGCGCGAAACGGGCGTGCTGCACCAGTACGACGAGGAAGGCTTCGACGGCCACAGCTGGCTCGCGATCCACGCGGGCATGCAGAACTGGCCGGCGCGCAGCGATCCGACCCTGAAGCTGATTCCGGAGGAACAGTCGCTCGAATGGGTGCGCGAGCGCGCGACCCAGCTCGCGGCGGCTGTCGCGACGGTGCCGGCGCATCACGAGTACCTGGCCAAGGTGCTGGGTCGCTAACGGTCCGCGCCCAAGCGTTCCAACCACGCGCACAGCATGTCCGCCAGTGCATCCGCATAGGCCGCGATCTCGCCGGGCGCGCGCGGCCGCTCCGAAAACTGCTTGCCGACCGCGGACAGCGTATCGGTGAGCAGAT
>NZ_JBKYMO010000578.1:0-3217 GCF_047302915.1 Massilia sp. CT11-108
ACCTGCCGCCCCGTCCCGCCGGCCTGCCGCCGCTGCTGCCGCTGTCGGGGACCACGGTGGCGGCCGACGTGCTGCGGTTCCCCTGAGCGGCGCCTGCTCTACAATGCGGGTCCCGACAACGACTCCGGGCCGCAGGGTGGCCGATGCGCCGGCCACGCCCGCGTGGAAGAAGGGCGACCAGTTCGGGAAGACCAGGGTGACGGCGAGCCGCTAGCGAAGGGTTCCCCTCGCACGCCTTGAGGCATGCGTATCGCTGTTCTTGTCGGACTCGGGGACCGCGCCGTCCCAGCCCCACCGGTGGGGTCACATCCGCGAGACGGTGGGACGCAGCTGTTCCAGCAGGCCGGCCTCGGACGAGCAGCCGAATTTTTCGTAGACGGCCTTCACGCAATCGCGCAGCACGGCGTCGCTGACTTCCATGTTGGCGCGCGCCGATTCGCGGCCGCCGCCGACGCCCATCCAGAACGCCACCTCGGCCTGTTGCGGCGACAGCTCCACGGAGCCGATGGCGCGCCAGATGCGCAGCGGCAGCGGCACGACGAATTTCATGAAGATGCCGACCGTGCGGATGTACGCCGGGTCTTCGGCATGCAGCGCGGCCGCGCCGCCGGCGCTCATCCACTGCGCGCGCGCCTCCAGCACGCCGCCGGCCATGGCGAGGGTCCCGAGCGGCAGCAGCCACGGATAGCGGTCGCCGTGCGCGACGGATTCCACGAGGCGCAGGCAGAACGGGGGCAACGTGCGGCGGTTGAAGGCCTGGCGTTCCTGCGCCGCCAGCTGGTCGAGCAGCGCGCCGGCCGAATCGCTCAGGTACAGGATCTGGCCGTCGACGGTGGCCAGCAGCATGGCCTCGTCCTCGACGACGCCGGCGCTGCCGGCCGCCAGTTCGGGCGCGTTGCGCAGCACGTGCTCGAAATACGTCGCCACGCGCTGCAGGTCTTCCTCGTCGTGGCGGTCGAACGCGGGGCCGTCGTGGCGCCACAGCGTGATCTCGCCCAGCCGGCGGCCGGCATGCGACAGCGGCACCTGCAGCGTGTGCAATGCGGGCGTGCCGTTCGCCGTGAAGCCGGCGTGGTCGCGGTACGCATAGCCGCTCGGCGGCGGCAGCACCGACACGTACGCGGGGTCGTTCCCGGCCAGCGGCGACGCCTCGGCCGGATCGACGCGCAGCGCCAGCTCGGCGCAGGAATTCGGCACGAGTTCGCGTACCAGGGTGAAGGCATCCTGGACGATCGTCATCAGGTCCAGTCCCGCGTAGCACAGGATGCGCAGGCGGGCCCATTGACGGCTGTTCTTTTTGCGGGACACGGTCGGCTGGATGAAATTGGGATAAGTCAGGCGCGGTAATACTGATCGTTATGACAACGGATGTCAACCTTCCATGGCCGGCTGGTTCGAAGCCTTTGCTGCCAGGATCTGCGCCAGCTTGCCGATTTCGACCGGCTTGACGAGGTGGTGATCGAAGCCCGCCTGGCGCGACAGCTCGCGGTCGCGCTGCTGGCCGTAGCCCGTCAGCGCGACGAAGACGGCCTGCGCGTGGCGCGCGTCGCGGCGCAGGCGGCGCGCCAGTTCGTAGCCCGTCATGTCGGGCAGGCCGATGTCGAGGATGAACACTTCGGTGGCGAGATCGGCATGCGCCAGCGTGCCGGCCGCGTCCTCGTGCACGTGCACCGTGTGGCCGTGCGCGCGCAGCAGCACCGCGAGCGACTGGCCGGCATCGCCGTTGTCGTCGACGATGGTCACCGTGAGCGGCCGCGCCGCCCCGCTGCCCTCGCCCGACCGCATCACCTGCCCCACCTCGGCCTGCGCGAGCGGCAGGGTGACGGTCATGGTCGTGCCCTGCTGCAGCCCGGCGCTGTGCGCGGCCACCTGGCCGTTGTGCATGCGGACGATGCTCTTCACGAGCGCGAGGCCGATCCCGAGGCCGCCCTGCGAGCGGTCCGGCGCGCGGTCGGCCTGCGTGAACAGGTCGAACACGTGCGGCAGCAGCTGCGCGTCGATGCCGGTGCCGTTGTCGCGCACCGCGGCCCGCGCCGCGCCGTCCTCGATGGTGACGACGAGGGCGATGCGGCCGCCCGGCGGCGTGTACTTGGCCGAGTTGTTGAGCAGGTTGACGAGCACCTGGATCAGGCGCGTGCGGTCGCCTTCGACCGGCACCGGCGCATCCGGCAACTCCACCGTGAGGCGATGCTGGCGCTCCTCGATGTGCGGGCGCGCCTGCTCCACGGCCGCCATCGCGACCTTGTTCAGGTCGAGGATCTCGTTCTCCAGTTTCACGAGACCGCGGGTGACGCGCGAGACGTCCAGCAGGTCGTCGACGAGCTCCGTCATGTGGCGCACCTGGCGCGAGATGATGTTGCTGGCTTTCAGGCGCAGCCCTTCGTTCACTTCGGGCAGGCGCAGGAGCTGGGCCGCGCTCGTGATCGGCGCCAGCGGATTGCGCAGTTCATGCGCCAGCATCGCGAGGAACTCGTCCTTCATCTTGTTGTGGCGCTCGGCCTCCGCGCGCGCCGCGCGTTCGCTGGACAGCAGCTGCTCGCGCTCCTCGGCCGCGCGCTGGGCCATGTCGTACAGGCGCGCGTTGTCGATCGCGATCGCCGCCTGCACGGCGAAGGCGCCGATCAATTCTTCGCTGCGTTCGCTGAACATCGCGGGCCGCGGATGGCCGAAGAACAGGCCGCCGATCACCTCGCCCGAGCGCGACACGACGGACGCGGCGAGATAGCTCACGACGGGCAGGTGCCCCGGCGGCATGCCGTGGTGCGGCGCCGACAGGCCATAGCGCGGGTCCTGGCGAATGTCGTCGCTGCGGATCGGCGCGCTGCCGTGGAACGTCGGCCCGAACACGGCGGTGGCGCGCGGCATGCCCAGGCGTTCGAACGCGACGCGCGGCGCGCCGGACAGCGCGTACAGCGAATACACGTCGCCCTTGTCGTCCCTCGCGTTGTAGAAGAACGCGCCGAATTCCGCGCCGACGAGCTGCGTGGCGGCATCCGTGATGGCCTGCATCAGCGGCTCGAGGGCGATGGTCGACGCCAGCGTCTCGGTCGCGCTCTTCATCAGTTCCAGCACGCGCGTCTCTTCGCGCAACGCCTCCTCGGCGCGGATGCGGCGCAGCGCTTCCCACATACGGCGCGCGGCGTCTTCCAGCAGGCGGACCTCGTCCCCGATGCGGCCCGCGTCGAGCGGCGCACGCAGCGCCAGCACGGCCGCCAGG
>NZ_JBKYMO010000579.1:0-3208 GCF_047302915.1 Massilia sp. CT11-108
AGCGGCGCCGAAGCGGAAAGCGCGCTGCTCGCGGCGAGATCCACGCGCAGCGGCAGCGTCTGCAGCGCTTCGCTCATGATCTCGCGCGCGACGTCGGAATCGTCGACGAGCAGCAGGCGCGCGCCGTCCAGTTCCGGCGGCGCGACCGCCACGCGTTCCGGCTCGCCGGACAGCGGGAAGTCGAGGTCGAAGTGGAACGTCGAGCCCTTGCCCGGGCTGCTCTCGACGACGATGCGCCCCCCCATCAGGCCGACCAGTTGCTGCGAGATCGACAGGCCCAGGCCCGTGCCGCCGTATTCGCGCGTCGTGCTGCCGTTGGCCTGGCTGAACGCGCGGAACAGTTTCGCCTGCTGCTGTTCGCTCATGCCGATGCCCGTGTCGCGCACCGCGAAACGCAGCGTCGCATAACCGTCGCGGAAGCGGTCCGCGGCCGGATCGTCGAGGCGCATGCACGACAGTTCCAGCTCGCCCGCCGGCGTGAATTTCACCGCGTTGTTGACGAGGTTGATGAGGACCTGGCCCAGGCGCAGCGGGTCGCCCACGAGCATGCGCGGGATCGCGTGCGGCACGTGGAACAGGTATTCCAGGTGCTTGTCGGCCGCCTTCTGGCTCGTCACGCTGGCCACGTTCGCGAGCACGTCGTCCAGGCAGAACGGGATGTGCTCGACGTCCAGCTTGCCCGCCTCGATCTTGGAAAAGTCGAGGATGTCGTTGATGATCCCCAGCAGCGACAGCGCGGCGCGGTGGATCTTGCCGACGTAGTCCTGCTGCTTGGGCGAGAGCTCCGTGCGCAGCGTGAGGTAGGCCATGCCGATGATCGCGCTCATCGGCGTGCGGATCTCGTGGCTCATGTTGGCGAGGAATTCTGACTTGGCGACGTTCGCCGCCTCCGCGCGCACGTTGGCCGCGACGAGCGACTGCTCGCGCTCGCGCCGCTCGGAGATGTCGCGGATGAACGAGCAGAATTCGTAGTCGTCGCTCGTGGCCAGCTGGACGCGCGTGATGGCCAGCTCGATCGGAAATTCCACGCCGTCGCGGCGCAAGGCATACGTCTCGATGCGGCTGTCCAGCACCCCGCCCACGCCGCTCCGTTCGTAGCGCGCGAGGCCGTTGCGGTGCGCGGCCCGGTGGCGCTCCGGCACGATGCATTCGGAGAGATCGCGGCCCAGCACCTCCTCGCCCTTCCAGCCGAACATCTTTTCCGCCTGCGCGTTCCAGCCGACGATGCGGCCTTGCCGGTCCATGCGCACGACGGCGTCCAGCGCCGTGTCGACGATGGCCTGCAGCTTGGCCTGGCTACCCTGCGCCATGCGCATCGAGTCCAGCAGCTCGCGCGTGCGCGCGGCGATCTTCTGTTCGAGGTCTTCGTTCAGGTCGCGCAGCTGCTGTTCGATCACGCTCTTTTCGCGCAGCAGGCCGTTCGTCACCTGCTCGGCGCGCCGCAGCCGGTTCAACGTGTCGCGGAAGCTGCGCACGGCCGAGGACAGGCGGCCGATCTGGTCGCGCCGGCCGATGCCGGACAAGTGGATGTCGGTCTCGCCGCGCGCCAGCTTTTCCAACGCTTCCTGGATGTCGGCGAACGGCTGCGTCATGCGGCGGCCGATCAGCAGCACGCACAGGGTGATGGTCAGGGTGAGGATCAGGTTGCCCAGCACGGTCTGGATGATCTGGCGGCGCAGGTCCGCGTCGATCTGGCGGCGCGAGATCGCCAGGTCGATCGAGCCGACCAGGTATTCGCGGTTGCCGTCGTGGTAAACCACTTTCTGCTGGACGCGTTCGGCGCCCTCCTCGTCCGCGCCGGAGCCGAGCGACGCGAGCACCATGCCGTTCGGCGCCAGCACGCGCAGCATGATCACTTCCGGCGTGCCGCCCAGCGCATCGACGACCGAGGACACGGCCGCGCTGTTGATGTCGAACAGCGGCCGCGCCAGCGCGTGCGACACCACGTTGGCCTGGCGTTCGACCCGTTCCCCCAGCCGCGCGCTCGCTTCGCGGTGCAGCGAATGCATCACCCAGGTCGTGTACACCGTCGTCGACAGGGCTACCGCCAGCACGATGCCGGCGCCGAGCCGGAACACGATGTTCTGGCGCCAGCTGTCGGCGAGTCCCCGTACCAGGCCACGCAAAAGCGCTCCCGAACGGCGCGGGCCGGGGGAGGACAGGGAATTAATGACCGCCTCCCGGATGGCCGGTCAGCTCGCGCTCGCGGCGGCGGTAGGCGGGGCTCGTGCGCACGTCCTCGATCGTCTTCCAGATGCGTTCCGCGAGGTCCGGCCGCTGCGCGACGAAGGCGTGCGACAGCAGCAGGTAGTACGGCTTTTCGATCAGCGGCACGGGCAGCATTTCGATCTGCGTGGCGTACGCCGACCGCATCAGCCGCATCGCGTCGCCGCCGCCGAGGGCCGCCGCCACGAGGCGGCCGGCCAGCATCTTCTGCACCAGTTCGTCGGCCTGCTGGCTGCCCTCGTCCACGGGCACGTTCTGGGCGCGCAGGAAGTCGCCGACGGAGTAGCCGAGCTGGAAGCCGATGCGGCCGTCCACGTTGGCGAAACGCTTGCCGTCCCAGTCGACCTTGCCGCCCTTGCGGCGCACCAGGACGTAGCGGTCGACGTGCATGCGCCGGGCCGGATCGGCCAGGCCATCGCCGCCTTTCACGCCGGGATAGGCGCCCAGCGCCAGGCGCTCGCGGCTGAAGCTGACGGCGAAGGCGCCGTCGACCTGGTTCGCCTTGACCTGCGCGAGACAGCGCTTCCACGGCATGCTCTGGTAATCGAGCGTGAGCCCGAGGCGCCGCGCCACTTCGGCCAGCAGCTCGAAATTCAGGCCGCCGCCGTCGAGGGTGCGCCACGGCAGCACTTCCTGGCGTTCGAAGCACAGCGACACGGTGCCCGCCGCGAACGACGGCGCGCCGACGAGCAAACAGCAGGCGATCGATCCGTGGCGAAGGAAGCGCAGCATGGCTTGGGTAGGGCGGCAGCGGCAATAATGATTAAAAACAGACAACAGTATGCCAGACCTTGCCGCCAAAACCTACCTGGACCGTCAAGCCGCCAGCGCGGCGCGGCCGTGGCGCAACTCGGCCAGCACGCCGGCGCGCAGCCCCGTCTTCGGCACCTCCAGTTCCTCGATCTCCAGCTCTTCCATGAGGCCCAGCAGGATGGCCAGCGCGGCCGTCACGTCGCGCAGGCGCAAGTGCCCGAGGCCGGCC
>NZ_JBKYMO010000580.1:0-3190 GCF_047302915.1 Massilia sp. CT11-108
GCTGTGGGGCGGCATCTGGGCGTGCGCCAACCGGCTGTTCGCGCGCCACGCGCGCTTGGGCCGGCACGTGTTCGTGTTCGGCTGCGGCGCCGCGGCCCTCGCCGGCTATGCGCTGCTGGGCAGCACGCTCGGCTACGCCTTTTCCGCCGAAGGGTTCACGCATTACGCCTCGCACGTCGCGACGGTGCTGCTGGCCGGGATGATTTATTTTCACTTGTGCACGATCCGTCCCCGCAATCGCACCCGTTACCGCTGGGTCTGCGCCGGCTTGGCCGTGCTATGCTCCGGGCTGATTCTGGCTAGCAATGTGCAGCGCACGGGCCGTGTATCGGACGAGTTGTACATGTCCGTGCTGATGCCGCCGGCCATCCGCGTGAGCCCCGACCATGGCGTGGACGAGTTCATGCGCGACGTGGAAGCGATGAAGGCCCCGCTCGACCGCAGCCGCGGGCGCAAGCCGGGCGATGACGAGATCAACGATTGACGGCGCCGCGTTGTCGCAATTGGGCGGCCCCGTTCGTCGTATGAACGAGGGACGCAGCCCGCGTCCCGTCCAACAGGAGAACGACGATGTCCAGACTGACTGTCCGATGCTTTGCCATATCCCTCGACGGCTACGGGGCCGGCCCGAACCAGAGCCTGCAGAATCCGCTGGGCGAACGCGGCGAGACGCTGCACCAATGGTTCCGCGTCACCCGCACGTTCCAGCGCATGCTGGGCGATGAATCCAGGGGAACCGATGGTCCGGACGAGACGTTCGCCGCGCGCGGCTTCGAGAATGTCGGCGCGTGGATCCTGGGCCGCAACATGTTCGGCCCCGTGCGCGGTCCGTGGCCGGACGACGAGTGGAAGGGCTGGTGGGGCGACGAGCCGCCCTACCATGTGCCCGTGTTCGTGCTCACGCACCACGCCCGCCCCCCGCTCGAGATGAAGGGCGGCACGACCTTTTACTTCGTCACGGACGGCATCGAGGCCGCCCTCGCCCGCGCAAAAGAGGCCGCGGGCGGCAAGGACGTGCGCCTGGGCGGCGGCGTATCGACCATCCGGCAATACCTGCAGGCGGGTCTCGTGGACGAGATGCACCTGGCCATCTCGCCCGTGCTGCTGGGGGCCGGCGAAGCGCTGCTCGCCGGCATCGACCTGCCCGCGCTCGGGTTCAAGGTCGCCGAGCACGTGGCGACCGAGGCGGCTACGCATGTGGTATTGCGCAGAGACTGAATTCCGGCAACACTCGAACGTCGCCCCCGCGGAGGCGGGGCCCACTAGCACGCGTGGTCATGATGCACGCAGAGCTTGGGTTCCCGCCTGCGCGGGAACGACGGGGCAAACGTTACGACAGCGGGATCGTCAGCCGCGCGATCTCGACCGAGCCGCCCTCGTCGAAGATCGGACAGCGCTCGCCGATCTCGACGGCGTCGTTGAAATCCGCCGCCTCGACGACCGAATAGCCGCACAGCGAACTGGCGGATTCCTTCGGCCCGAGCAGGCGGCGCGGCACGTCGACGGCGCTGTGCGTGAGGCTGCCGCGGTCGAGGACGCGCGAGCCCATGCCGTCGAACCACGCGGCGCAGCGCGACAAATCGTGGCGCGTATCCGCATCGGCGCCCGGTTTGCCGTGGTACACGAACAGGAAACGTTCCATGGCCTTCTCCTGGAGTTGGTTTGATCGGCTCGACGTTAGCAGAAGCGCGGCGGCCGCGACGCACCCGTGCCTACCTCCGTGCCTTTTGACAATCACCCGAGGATGGCCGATCATCGCCGCATGACCTTCCTGCGCCGCAACGTCGTCTTCGTATCCGCGTGGATCCTGTTCTGGATCCTGATGATGCTCGTCGCCGTGCAGGACTTCATGCGCAACGAACACAGCCACGCGATCTGGAAACCGCTTCTGTGGGAAGGGTCGTCCGCGCTCGTCGTGACCCTGCTCGCCCTCGTGCAGCTGCGCTGGTCGCACGCGGACGATCACCTGCTCGGCACGCCCTGGCGCTGGTTCGCGCGGCAGGCGCGCTGGCTGTCGATGTACTGGATCGCCTTCGTCCCCCTCGCGTTCGGCCTGCGCCATGGCGTGTATGCGCTCGTCGGCGAAACCTACCGGCACGATCCGGTGCCGCAGCTGTTCCTGTACGAATCGATGAAGATCACGATCTTCTTCGGCCTGTTCATGGCGATCCGCTTCGGCGTGCAATCCTACCGCGCGCTGCTCGACGCGCGGCTGCGCGCGGAACGCTCGAACACCCTGCTGCGCCAGGCGCAATTGCAGCGGCTGGGCCAGCAGATGCAGCCGCATTTCCTGTTCAACGCATTGAACACCGTGTCCGCACTGATCTGGACGGACCCGGCCCGCGCCGACGCGACGCTCACCCAACTGGCCGACGTGCTGCGCGAAACGCTGGCCCTGGGCGACCGCCACGCGGCGCCGCTCGCGACCGAGCTGCGCCTCGCGCGCGGGTACGCGGACGTGATGGCCGAGCGCTTCGCCGACCGCGTCGCCATCGCGTGGCAGGTCGACGACGCGCTGCTCGACCGCGAAGTGCCCGTGATGAGCCTGCAGCCGCTGCTGGAAAACGTGTTCAAGCACACGGTCGAGCGGCGCCGCGGGCAGACGCACATCGCCGTCTCCGTCTGCCGCGAGGGCGACGAGCTCGTGCTGGGCGTCGAGGACGATGCCGGCAAGCTGGCCGCGACGGAACGCCCCGGCGGCATCGGCCTGTCCAACCTGCGCGCGCGCATCCAGGCTTTATATGGCGATGCGGGCCGGCTCGACATCACGGCGCGGCCGCAGGGGGGCGTGCGTGCCGAGATGAGGTTGCCTTGCTGAGGTTCGTATGCGTCTGCTGATCGTCGACGACGAGCGCCCCGCGCGCGTAAAACTGCGCCACCTGCTCGCGCAGCAGGACGGCATCACGGCCGTCGAGGAAGCGGCCGACGGCATCGATGCGCTGGAGCGGATTGCAAGTTTTCGCCCGGACGCGCTGCTGCTCGACATCGAAATGCCCGAGCTGTCCGGCATCGAACTGGCGGCATCCCTGCCGGAACCGGCGCCGCTCGTCGTGTTCGTGACGGCGTACGAACGCTACGCGTGCCAGGCGTTCGACTGCGACGCCATCGATTACCTGCTGAAGCCCTACGACGGCGACCGCCTCGCACGCGCGCTGGCGCGCTTGCGCCGGAAGCAGGCGGCCGTCGACGC
>NZ_JBKYMO010000581.1:0-3177 GCF_047302915.1 Massilia sp. CT11-108
CTTCACGGGCGGCGACCAGGGCCGCATCACGGCCGCGCTGCGCCACGCCGACGGCGGCAACAGCGCCGTGCTGGACGCGCTGTGGGACCTGTACCGGCGCGGCGGCGTCATCGCGGGCACGAGCGCCGGCGCCGCCATCATGAGCAAGACGATGTTCTACGAAGGCCGCGCCCCGCTGCCCACGCTGCGCGACGGCATCACGGACGGCCGCGACATCGCGCCGGGCCTCGGCTTCATCGGCGACGAGGTGTTCGTCGACCAGCATTTGCTGATCCGCGGCCGCTTCGCCCGCATGCTGCCCGCGATGCTCGCCAAGCACTACAAACTCGGCCTCGGCATCGACGAGAACACGGCGGCCGTCGTCGCACCGGACCGGTCGATCGCCGTCATCGGCTACAAGGGCGCGCTGCTGCTCGACCTCGGCCAGGCCAGCGTGGATGCCGCGCGCACCGGCTTCAACGTCACGGGTGCCCGCATCAGCTACCTCGACAGCGGCGACCGCTACGACCCGGCCAGCGGCCGCTTCACGCCCGGTCCGGACAAGGAAAGAGTCGACCCGGCCGACCCGTCGTACCGGGGCCCGCTGTTCGCCGCCGACATCCTCGGCAACACGGCCGTCGCCGACCTGCTGATGAAGCTGTGCGACAGCGACCAGGCCCGCGCAACGGGCATCGCGTTCGGCGACCCGGCCGGCGCCGCGGCCGACCGCGGCTTCGAATTCACTTTTACGCGCACGCCGGAGAGCGAGGGCTGGACGTCGAACCGGGCCGATACCTATTCCGTGTACCGGGTGCGGATGGACGTGCGGCCGGTGAAGCTGGCGTTGCCGCTGTATCGGGCGGAATGAAACGCCGTACTTGTCGCTGACCCGGGTTTGACCACCTGGTTCAGCGTCCAGCACGTGACGCCATGCCGAGTACTGATATTTCCATGTGGAAATGTTAGTATACCGGGGTTCCATTGATTGCGGCGCGCCAGCATCGCGTCACCGCAAGTTTCCCCGGAAGTTAGTATGTCGGTAAAAAGAAACGATTCTGATAGCCCCGCCCGCTTCAACTATCTGGTCTGTCTCGACCTCATCGTCGTGGCCTGCATCCTGGTCGTGGCCGGCCGGCCGGACGGCCTGGCGATCACGGTCAGCGCGATCATCATTGCCGGGGCCGCGGTCATCTATCGCTGCGCGGTCGGGGTGACGTCCTATATGTCGGCCAAGCCCGCGAAGCCGCACGCGGATCCACGCCAGGTGGAGCGCGATTTCATCGCCACCACGCCGGTGGAAAGCCCCATCGTGGCCCGCTCCAGGTCGAAGTCGTGGCTGCGCGACGGCGACTAGCGCGCGATCGACACGGCCAGCGTCTCCTTGACCTCTTCCATCACGACATAACTCTTCGACTGGCCGCCGTCCGCCACATGCAGGATCTCGCCCAGTAATCTCCGGTACTCCGTCATTTCCGGAATGCGCGCCTTGATCAGGTAGTCGAAATCGCCGGACACGAGGTGGCATTCCATCACCTCGGGAATCGCCAGCATCGCCCGGCGGAAGCGCTCGAACGCCTGCTCCGACTTCTGGCGCAGCGTGATTTCCACGAACACGAGGACCTGCAGCCCCAGCGCCCGCGGCGCCACACGCGCATGGTAGCCGGCGATGACGCCGTCGCGCTCCATGCGCTTGACCCGCTCGATGCACGGCGTCAGCGACAGGCCGACGCGCTCGGCCAGGTCCTTCATCACGATGCGGCCGTCGTCCTGCAGGATGGAGAGGATGTGCAGGTCGATGCGGTCCAGCACACGGTTCGAGTCTTTTTGCACGCGCATGATTTTTCACTGAAAAGTTAATGGCAAACCGAAACAATTATCGCATTCCTACCACTACAATAAAAACATCTTCTAATTCTAGAATAACAGAGACACAAGGAAAACTATGCGCGTCATCGTACTCGGCAGCGGCGTGGTCGGCGTGACCACCGCTTATTACCTGGCCAAGGCCGGCCACGACGTTACCGTGATCGACCGTCAACCGGGTCCGGCCCTCGAAACCAGCTTCGCCAACGCAGGCCAGATCTCGCCGGGCTATGCGTCGCCGTGGGCGGCGCCGGGCATTCCGCTGAAGGCGTTCAAATGGCTGTTCCAGCGCCACGCGCCGCTGGCGATCCAGCCTGACGGCTCCCTGTTCCAGCTCCAGTGGATGTGGGAGATGTACCGGAACTGCGACGCCGGCCGCTACGCCGTCAACAAGGAACGCATGGTACGCCTGGCAGAATATAGCCGCGATCGCATCCGTGCGCTCCGTGCCGAGACGGGCATTGCCTACGAAGGCCGCCAGCAGGGCACCTTGCAGCTGTTCCGCACGCAGGCCCAGTTCGACGGCGCCGCGAAGGACATCGAGGTGCTCAAGGAAGCCGGCGTGGCATTCGAAGTGCTGGGCCGCGAACAGCTCGCACTGGCCGAGCCGGCACTCGGCAACGTGCGCAACAAGCTGGTCGGCGGCCTGCGCCTGCCGAACGACGAGACGGGCGACTGCCAGCTGTTCACGACGCGCCTCGCGCAGATGGCGCGCGACCTCGGCGTGCGCTTCCAGTTCGACACCGCGATCGAGCGCCTCGACATCGCCAATGGCCAGATCGTTGGCGTGCAGACGAGGAAAGGACAGGAGCGAGGCCGGGTGACGGCGGACCGCTACGTGCTGGCACTGGGCAGCTATTCGCGCCTGCTGCTGAAGGATCAATTCCGCGTCCCGGTCTATCCGCTCAAGGGCTATTCGATCACCGTGCCGATCGTCGATGCGGCCAGGGCACCGGTCTCCACGATCCTCGACGAGACCTACAAGATTGCCGTGACCCGCTTCGACGACCGCATCCGCGTCGGCGGCATGGCAGAGATCGCGGGCTACAGCAAGGTGTTGAATCCGCGCCGGCGCGAGACGCTGGAACTCGTCGTCAACGACCTGTTCCCGGGCGGCGGCGACGTGGCGCGCGCCACGTTCTGGACGGGCCTGCGTCCGATGACGCCGGACAGCACCCCGATCGTGGGCGCGACGCCGCGGACGTGGCGCTGGAAGTATTCGCCGATCGCTTCCGGCGCCGTCAACGTGGGCACGTACGCCACCTTGCGTTCCAGCATCAGCCTGAACGTCGCTTCACTGGCGCCGTAGCCGTGTTCGATCGTGTCGACGCCGGC
>NZ_JBKYMO010000582.1:0-3171 GCF_047302915.1 Massilia sp. CT11-108
GCCGCGGCTTTCCCAGCCTGCGCGTCCCGCTGTCGACCGGCACGCGCAGCCGCGGCATGATGTGCCTGACCGTCGGCGACGGCCCGCTGGCCGAGGACGACCGCCAGGTACTGGAGACGGTCGGCAGCCAGATCGCCGTCGCCGTCGAGCGCGCGCACCTGTACGGCAACATGGAGCGCCTGGTCGACGAGCGCACGGCGGCGCTGGAATCGGAGCGTGCGCTGCTGGCGGCCGTCGTGAACCTGTCCGGGGCGCTGGTCTGCGTGGTGGACGGCGACGGCAGCATCCGGCTGTTCAATCCGGCCTGCGAGCAGACGTCGGGCTGGCGTGCGGAAGAGGTGCTGGGGCGGCCGTTCCGCGACCTGTTCCGCCGCGCCGACAACGCGCCCGTGGAATTCAATGCGTCGCCGGCCGGGACGATGCCCGTGCAGCAGAGCGGCGAATGGGTCGCGCGCGACGGGTCCGTGCGCTCCGTGATCTGGTCGTCGACCATGCTGCCCCGCGCCGACGGCAGCGTGCAGTACGTCGTCACGGCGGGCATGGACGTGACGGAGCTGCGCCGCGCCGAAGAGAGCCTGCGCTATCTCTCCAACTTCGACCGCGAGACGGGCCTGCCGAACGACGTGCTGCTGCGCGACCGCGTGCGCCAGATGCAGGCCCGCGTCATCGACGGCAAGCCGCTGCTCGGCTACATGCTGCTGCGCCTGACGCGCTTGCAGGTGATCCGCGCCAGCGTGGGCGTGGAAGCCGAACAGGCGCTGCTGCGCCAGGCCGCGACTCGCCTCGGCGAGCTCCAGGACGCCGACCTCACGGTCGCGCGCACGGGCGAGCGCACGTTCACGCTCGCCGCCCTGCGCGCGAACGAGGCGGAGATGGCCGCGCTGGCGCGCCTGGTGCTGGAGCGCATGGACCAGGCGTTCGTCCACGACGGCGAGGACGTGCACCTGGACCCGTGCATCGGCATCGCCCTGTTCCCGAACGACGCCGACGACTACGACGGCCTCACCCAGGACGCCGAGGCGGCGCTGCAGCGTGCCCTGGCGAGCAAGGACGAGCGCTACGCGTTCTACCGGCCGGAACTCAACGACGGGGTGTACGAGCGCTACCGCTTCGAAAACGCGCTGCGGCGCGCGCTCGAACGCGACGAGCTGATCGTGTACTACCAGCCGCAGGCGAGTCTCGCCACCGGGCAGCTCATCGGCTTCGAGGCGCTGCTGCGCTGGCAGCATCCGGAACTGGGCCTGATCCCGCCGGGCCGCTTCATCGGCCTGGCCGAGGAGACGGGCATGGTCCTGCCCATCGGCGAGCGGGTGCTGCGGCTGGCCTGCGAACAGTCGATGGCATGGCAGCGCGAGGGCCTGCGCGCCGTGCCGGTCTCGGTGAACCTGTCGGCGCGCCAGTTCTCGGAACGGATCGTCGACACGGTCGCGAAAACCCTCGCCGCGACTGGGCTGGAACCGAAGCTGCTGGAACTGGAGCTGACGGAAAGCGCGTCGATGGAAGACCCGCAGAAGACCGTCGACATCCTGTGCAAGCTGAAGGAGATGGGCGTGCGCCTGGCCATCGACGATTTCGGTACCGGGTATTCGAACCTGAATTACCTGAAGCGCTTCCCCGTCGACCGCCTGAAGCTCGACCAGTCGTTCGTGCGCGACCTGACGTCCGACCCGGACGACCTGGCGATCGCGCGTGCCGTGATCGCGATGGGACACGGCCTGCGGCTGGACGTGATCGCGGAAGGCGTCGAGACGGAAGGGCAGCTGGCGCTGCTGGCGCAGCACGGCTGCGACGAGGTGCAGGGCTACCTGTTCGGCCGGCCCGCGGCGCCCGAGGATTGCGGCCGCATGCTGCGCGAGGAAAAGTCGCTCGCCCTGGACAAGCTGCAGCCGCAGCCCTACCACCGCACCCTGCTGTACGTGGACGACGAAGTGAACCTGCTGGCGGCGATCCGGCGCGCGATGCGCCAGAGCGGCTACCGCGTGCTCGTCGCGAGCAATGCGCGCGAGGCGTTCGAGATCCTCGCGACGAACGAGGTGGGCGTCATCGTGTGCGACCAGCGCATGCGCGGGATGAGCGGCACCGAATTCCTCGCGCGCGTGAAGCAGATGTATCCGCTCGCCGTGCGCATGGTGCTGTCGGGGTACACGGACCTGCAGTCGGTCACGGAGGCCGTCAACCGGGGCGCGATCTTCAAGTTCCTGACGAAACCATGGATCGACACGGAACTGGACGAGGCGGTGCGCGAGGCGTTCGCCGAATTCGAGTCGAAACGGCTGCACGGGAACCCGTGAAGGAGGCTCTGCTATCGCGCTTTTGGATACCGGCCCGGCCCATTTCATATAGCTGGGCGCGGGGAGGCTGGCTCATACTTGGGGTTTCCCTTCTCATAACCATAACGACGAGACTATGACGCTTCTTCCCCGTTCCCTCACCATCGTTGCCCTCGGCGTCGCCATGCTGTGCGGCGGCGCCCATGCGGCCGACGTCCGCGAACGCCAGTCGTTCGACGCCGGCTGGCGCTTCACGAAAGGCGATCCGGCCGGCAGCGCGGCAGCGGACGCCGCCTCCCAGCCGGCCTTCGACGACGCCGCGTGGCGCAAGCTCGACCTGCCGCACGACTGGGGCATCGAAGGGCCGTTCAGGCAGGAGTACCCGGGCGAGACGGGCAAGCTGCCGTGGTGGGGCGTCGGCTGGTACCGCAAGCACTTCACCTTGCCGGCCGGCGACGCGGGCCGCCGCGTCTACCTGGACATCGACGGCGCCATGTCGCACGCGAAGGTCTGGGTGAACGGTCAATACGTGGGCGGGTGGCCGTACGGCTATGCGTCGTGGCGCGTGGACCTGACGCCGTACGCGAAGCCGGGCAACGACAACGTCGTGGCGATCCGGCTCGACAATCCCGAGAAGTCGTCGCGCTGGTATCCGGGCGGCGGCATCTACCGCCACGTCTGGCTCGTCAAGACGACGCCCGTGCACGTGGCCCAGTACGGGACGTTCGTGACGACGCCGCAGGTGTCGAAGGCGCAGGCCACCGTCTCCGTGCAGGCGACGGTGGAAAGCAACGGCCGCGCGGCGCAGGTACAGGTCGCGACCGAGATCTACACGCTCGACGCGGCCGGCAAGCCCGGCGCCGCGCCGGTCGCGCGCCAGGCGGCCACGAAGGTCACCAAG
>NZ_JBKYMO010000583.1:0-3170 GCF_047302915.1 Massilia sp. CT11-108
CGGCAGCGCCCGCTGCAGGTGACGCTCGTGCGCACGCGCTCCGACCGGCTCGCGATCCTGCGCCGCTATGCGTTCGACCTGCTGGGCGCCCTCGTGGCGGGCACGCTCGTCGCGGCGGCCCTCGGGTTCGCGGCCGTGAAGCGGGGCCTGCGTCCGCTGTACGGCGTGATCGCCCGCGCCGACGCGATCCACGCCCAGCGCCTCGCAGTGCGCATGCCCGCCGCCGAGCTGCCGGCCGAACTGCGCGCGCTGGCCGTCGCCTTCAACGCGATGCTCGACCGACTGGAAGAGGGCGTGCAGCGGTTGTCGGGCTTCGCGGCCGACCTCGCGCACGACCTGCGCACGCCCGTCAACGCGCTGATGATGCAGACCCAGGTCGCGCTCGCGCGCGAGCGCACGGCGGACGAGCACGAGGCCCTGCTGGCGTCGAACCTCGAGGAGTACGAGCGGCTCGCGCGCATGATCGAGAACACGCTGTTCCTGGCGCGCGCCGACAACGCCCAGCTGGCGCTGGCGAGCACCGCGCTCGACGTGCGCGCGGAACTGGAGCACATCCGGGAGTATTTCGAGATGCTGGCCGAGGACAAGGGCATCCGGTTCGGCCTCGACGACGTCGGGGGCCTGCGGGTGCACGCGGACCCGGTGCTGCTGCGGCGCGCCGTCAACAACCTCGTGTCGAACGCGATCGCGCACACGCCGCGGGGCGGCGTCGTCAGCCTGGGTGCGGCGAGCGACGGCCAGTGGGTCACGCTGTCGGTGGAAAACAGCGGCGACGGCATCGCGCCCGAGCACCTCGAACGCGTGTTCGAACGCTATTACCGGGCCGACGCGGCGCGTGGCGCGGGGAGCTCGGTCGGCCTGGGGCTGTCGATCGTGCGCGCCATCATGCGCCTGCACGGCGGCACAGCGGAAGTCGACAGCGTGCCGGGCGGGCGCACCGTGTTCAGCCTGCGATTTCCGCCCTGACGCCGACTGGCGTCAGGGCGTCCACACGACCCGCACGGCGAGCGCGCGTTCGTATTCGCTGCGCGTGGCGGGCGACCCGAATTCCGCATGGCGCGGATCGAACAGATTCTGGCCGATGATCGACAGTTCGACGCCGCGGCGGATGCGCCAGCCCCAGCGCGCATCGACGGCCGTGTACGCGGGCACGCTCGGGCGCGGCAGCGCGCCCACGTGGCGCAAGGTCACGTCGAATTCCTGGCCGGCGCCGATGTCGTACGAGGAGCGCACCTGCCAGTAATGCGTCGGGTCGCTCGTGAACAGGCCCGTCGCTCCCGACAGGTCGCGGCTACCGGGCTCCAGGGTGGTGCCGACGCGCTGCACGACCCCGCCGCCGGACAGGCGCCACGCATCCGCCGCCTGCCACGTGGCCCACGCTTCGATGCCGCGCGTGAGGCCGTCCGCCCGGTTCTCGAACACGGAACCCGGGCCGGACGGATTCGGCTCCAGCGTGCGCAGCCGGTCGTAGCGGCTGAAGAACAAGGTGGTCGAATACGACAGGGACGCCGAGGGCCGGCCGCGGTAGCCCAGTTCGAATACCTTGGCCGTCTCCGATTCGAACCCGGGACCACCCGCGACGCCATACTGCGGCACGCCGTTCACGACGGGCGGCCGGATGGGACTGTACAAATCGCGGTCGATGCGCGACGGCGCCCGCACGGCGCGCGACAGCGACGTCCACACGAGGGCAGCCGGCCGCGGATTCCACGCGAGGCGCAAGGTGGGCAGCATTTCGACGCCCGTGTAATTGTTGTCCTCGATTTTCAGGCCGGCCGTGAGGCGCAGGTTGTCGCGCAGCGCGATCTCGTCCTGCGCGAACAGGTTCGCCCAGCGCAGGTTCAGCGTTCCGGGCAGGAAGCCGAACGCGGGGCCGTTCTCGACGCGGTCGTGGCCCAGGCGGTAGCCGCCGCCCCACACGACATGGTGGCTGCCGCCGACGTGCACGGCGTGCTGCAACTGCAGGTCGAACGTGTCGAGGCGTTCGTGGAAGGCGTTCGGCTGGTCGCGCTCCGTGTGGTCCCAGTACAGCTGGACGGTGGCCGACGAGCCGTCCGCGAACGTGCGCGCCGCGCGCCCCAGCAGGTTCGCGCCGGCGACCCTGATGTCGCGCGTATTCGCCTGGCGCAGCCGTGCGTCGTAAACGTCGCCCTGGACCGTGAGCCCATCGCCCCAGTCCGTGCGGAACCCGGCCTGGTCGCGGTGCCAGCCCGTCTGCGAGGTGGCGCCCGCCGCCGTGTTCGTGTCGTCGTTTTCGGCGTGCTTGGCGTAGGCGCGATAGTGGCCGTCGCCTTTCATCCGGCCGCCGTAGCGCACGGCGCCGTCGCGCGCATCCTTGCCGAGGGTCGTCGCCAGCAGTGCGCCCTGCGTGGCGGCGGACGACTTCGTGATGATGTTGATGACGCCGTTGACGGCATTCGCACCCCACAAGGTCGCGCCCGGGCCGCTGATCACTTCGATGCGCTCGACGTCGTCCAGCACCACGTCCTGCACGTCCCAGAACACGCCGGAAAACAGGGGGGAGTACACGGTGCGGCCGTCGATCAGCACGAGCAGCTTGTTTTCGAACGGGCTGGAAAAGCCGCGCGCCGTGACCGCGTAATTCCGCGCATCGACGCGCGCCACCTGCAGGTTGGGCGCGAGCCGCAGCGCTTCCGGCAGCGACGCGGCGCCCGCGCGGCGGATGTCGTTGCCCGTGATGACGAAGATGGAGGCCGCCGCGTCGGACAGCGATTCCGACCGTTTCGATACGGACGTGACCTGGATGTTGGCCAGTTCTTCCAGGCTCAGTTCCGCGATATCGTCGTTCTGTGCGGGGACGATGGCCCTGGCGGCCGGCGCGGCCAGGAGGGCCGCGAGGAGGGTAGAGACCCGGATGGCTGCGGTGGGGAACAATGTGGAACTGGGCATGGTAACAGGACACATTTAGTCGAATTCGCAAGATTGTATTGCAGAAATCGATTTGTTACCGATACCATTGTGCCGTGCGCGGCTTCCACATTTTTTATGACGGCGATAAGCGATTTCATAATTGCGGAGACGGGACACAATTCGGACAATCCGACAAAATCCAACGGAGACACTGTGAACACATTCATTCCAGCGCACGGCACAATGGTATCGGTAACAAATCGATTTCTGCAATACAATCTTGCGAAATCGACTAAATG
>NZ_JBKYMO010000584.1:0-3166 GCF_047302915.1 Massilia sp. CT11-108
CTGGGCGATCTCCAGCGCCGCCTCGCCTTCCAGGTACTTGGCGGGCAATTCCAGCTGGCGGGCCAGGATGGGCATCATCAGGGCCATGCCCTTGGCGCGGCCCTGGTCGCTCACGTGGTCGTTGAGGGTCCGGTAGCCGTGAAAGAACTTTTGCACGGACGCGCCGATCAGGTCGGTGCGCGCGGTCTCGTAGGCCGTCTTCGTCGCTTCACCGGGCTCGGCCGTGAACGCTTCCAGCGCCTGGTCGGCCGCCGCGCGCACGTTGTCGAGGGAGTCGGCGGCGATGTCGCGCTGCGCGGCGCTGCGCTGGGCCAGCGGCGTCTTTGCCTGCCCGCGCAGTTCGGCCAGTTCGCCCTTGAGCCGGGCGACGGTGGCGTGGATGGGCGAATCGGACGGCGCCGTATCGGCGATCCCATTGGCCGCGCCCAGGCGCGCTTCCAGCGCGGCGATCTGGCCGGCGACGGGTTCCGTGCGCGCCATGACCTCGCGCGCCACGTCCGGCAGGCGCGTCTGGTTGCGCTGCTCGGCGCGCGCCAGCATCGTGTCCAGGCTCTTCGCGCCGGTCTTGCCGAGCTGTTCCGGCGGCAGGTCGTACTTGCGCCAGTTCGCGGTGATTTTCTTCTTGTCGCCGTTGAACTTCCACGTATTCTCCGTGCCCTTCGTCCCGAACACGCTCAGGCCGATGGTGCCGCCCAGCTTGCTGATCTTGACCTTGTTGCGCGGCGCGATCGTCTGTGCCGACGGCAGGCCGCCCGGCTGGGCGGCAAGGCTCGCCGTGGTTGGTGATTTAATCCTGGTCATCCTGGTCTCCCCATGTGGTGCAATCGGTTCTTACTGCCCGGCCGGCGGCGCCGGACGTTCGGCGCGCAGCACGCTCAACTGGTGCGGATGCGAGACCTCCGACACTTGCTGGCCGGCCACCATGAAGTTCGGTCCAACCGCGCGCGACTGGCCGGTGATTTCCAGCGAATAGAAGAAGCGTTTGTCCCAGCTCTGGTCCGATTCGAGCAGGGCGCTGATCTGCGCGTTGCGCGCGGCGATCTGCGCCGCCTGGTCCGGGTCCGGCTGCGCGTGCGGCGCCACGACCGCGTCGCGCAGTTCGCGCAGCACGTTGATCTGGCGCGCCGCATCCGGACGCAGCCACACCCGCTCGGCAAACAGCTGGTTGCCCGCCGTCGCGTCGTGCTCCACGCGGGCCAGGTAATTGTCGATCGGCTCGGCCGGATCGGGCGCATCGGGCGGCTGGTTGGGATAGACCTGGTCCCAGGCGGCCCGGCGGCTGTCGACGTAGCGCTTCATCTCCTTCATGCTGGTGAAGGTCGTGTCGCGGTAGCTCAGCGCCGGGTCGATGTGCCCGTCCTCCTCGGCGATGCGCCATACCGAGCCGATTTCCGAATGCAGGATGGTGGTGCTGAAGCCGATGATCGACGCGCTCGGCAGCACGACCGACTTGACGTGCCCGGTCTCCCCGGAAAAGTCGCCCAGCGGCGGGGCGCCGGCGACCAGCGTGGCACCGACGCCGACCTGGCGCGAGCTCGAGCTGGCGGCATATTCGGCGCGCAACGGTCCCGGTGTTTCCTGTCTGCGCAGGCGGGTCGACCACGTCTTGCTGGCGCTGACCTGGGCATTCGGCCCCACCTTGTAGTCGTTGTGCTGGTAGCGCGCGCCCGCCGACGCGCCGACCGAACTCGATACCGAGGTGCCGCTCGAGTCGAGCCAGTTGAGCGACACGTCGGGGTCCTTGTAGAAGGTATGCGACAGCGCGTCCCACATGGCGTTGACGTCGGTCGGCAACCCACCGCTCGGGCCGCTCGCGGTGGCGGCATCGACCACGGACAGCAGCTTGGCGCGCCACGGATCGGGATGGCCGGCCGGCGCCGGGCCGATCGGCTGGAAGCGGCAGCGCACCATCACCCCTTTCGGGCTGGACGTGTCGACCATGAACGGCAGCGCCTGCAGCGTGCCGCTGACGCTCAGGCGCTTGCCCAGCAGGTTGACGCCGGCGGTGGCGGAAGCGCCCAGATGGCCGGAGAGCCGCCGGTCGCTGCCGATGAACAGCTGCCCGTGGTTGGCCGACGAGCCGCCGTTGATCATCGCCATGCGGCCGCGCATCAGCCTGGCGTCCGGACCGGCCAGCACGAAGGGAAGGACCGGGAGGTGCTTGATCCCCGGGAGGTTCAGCGCTTCCTGCACATTGAAGTTGATGCCGTACTGGCCGCCGTTGGTCAGCCGCACGTCGTACGTCATGCGCGGCTCGGTGATCACACGCCTGAAGTTCTGGAGCACGGTGTGCGGCGTGGAGGTGTCGAGCGGCACTTCCCCATCGTGCTCCAGCGTGGCGAGTCGATCGGCACCGGCGCGCAAGGCGGCCTCTTCCGTGTCGCCCGGCTCGCACTGCCCGATCCACTGGCGCAGGGTGGCCACGTCGAGCTGCGCGCCGCCGCGCGGACGCAGCACGGAACGGGTGCCCTTGAGCTCCCGATAGGTGGGACTGAATTTGACCTCGCTCACGCTGACGCCGGCCAGCTCGGCGGCGCGCGCGGCGATGCGCTTGCGCATGGCGGGCGTGACGGTGGTCTTGTCGCGCCAGCCCTTCTGCGCGATGCGCGTGTGCCACTGCTCGAGCGCGGCGCCCTTGAGCGCGGCGCTGATGCGTCCGTCCAGCGGGGCCGTGCCGCGCGCCTGCGCCCGTTCCCTCAGCACCTCGCCCAGGTCCTGGATGACGTCGGCCTTGAGGAAGTCCTCGTCCGGCTGGCGCAGGCTGGCCCCGCCGGTGCCCATCGAGAGCGCCGACATGGGCGACTTGTTGAAGCCGAACGTGCGCCGCAGGGCCGCCAGCATGCCGGGATTGCTGGCGCGCCGGGCATAGCGCGACAGCTTGAACATGCGCGCCTGGGCCCGCGCCAGCGGAGTGCCCGGGCCCTCTTCGGTGAAGCCGCAGCGCCACGAGAAATAGGCGTTCTTGAGATGGCGTTCGGGCTCGGCTTGCGGGCTCGCCGCCAGCTGCTGCGCGGCCAGGAAGGCCTTGGCCGCCAGGCTGACGTTGCCCTTCATCGGCGCCGGCGGCGCCTGCGACGGCGTGCCGTGCGGCCGGTCGTGCGATGCCAACGCCCTGATCGATGCCTTGCCCGAGGGCGCGCCGCGTCCGGCCAGCCTGGCCGAGGTC
>NZ_JBKYMO010000585.1:0-3165 GCF_047302915.1 Massilia sp. CT11-108
GTCGCAGGTGGCGCCGGTGCTGACGGTCAGCGTGGGCGGCGCGACGCTCGGCGGCCACGGGCCGGAGAGCGCGGCCGAATTGTTCGAGGCGGCGGACGAACACCTGTACCGCGCCAAGCAGGAAGGCAGGAACCGGGTCGTGTGGCGCAACCCGGTCGGCGGCTGATCAACGGCGCTTGGGTTCCAGCGTCGACACGACGAGCAGGCCGCCCACGATGCACACGTGCTCCATGAACGGAATCAGTTCCGCATGGCGCGCGGCACCGGTCGCGTGCCAGAAGCCGTGATACAGCACGGTCGCCAGCGCCGTGAACCCGGCCAGCGCCCAGCACGCGGGTTTCAGCAGCCGCCCCGCGATGATCGCGGCGCCGCCGGCCACCTGCAGCAGGATGGTCAGCGCCAGCAGGAGTGTCGGCGCCGGCAGGCCGCCGGTCACCACTTCCTGCAGCGCGCCCTGCCAGCCCTGCACCTTGTCGATACCGGCCCACAGGAACAGCACGCCGACGAGCACGCGGCCCGCGGTGCGCACCGTGCGGTCGAAGCCGTCGGCGGGTGCGGCGGCGCGGACGTTGGCGAGGTTGAGATCGGGTGTGGTCATGATGACTCCTTGATGATTGAAACGGATCGCCCGAATCTACACCCGCGCCCGCGAATACGACTCCGTCTTTGGATGGATGCGTTGCTGCCCGGTTGCAACGACTTGCCGCATCTGTCAATATATGCCGACCAGCATACCACCGGAGAAACCCCATGGCGGGTGACGTGATCCTGCAAGCCATCGCCGAAAGCGTCCTCAACGTCCAGCTGCGCAGGTACAAAGGCCTGCGGCGCCTGTGCTGGATTGTCCTGCTCGCCATCCTGGGCATCGTCGTCGCGCTGACGGTCACCCGCTGACCCGCACATCCGTAAACACCTTGTTGACGATCATCCAGCGCCCGTGCCAGCGCACGAGCGACAGGTAATTCACGTAGTCGAACCCGAGCGCCGGCACGTGCACGCGGGCCATCGCGATGTCGTGGGTGACGTCGATCGCCAGCACCCGCATGCGGTACGGCTCCCCCAGCGCCGCGGGCGACGCCCGCGCCGCCACGCCGTCCAGGTAGTCGTCCAGGCGCTTGTGGTACGGCTGCCCGCTCCGCTCCGCGAACAGCGTGGCGTCCGGGTGGAACACGGCGCGCAGCAGCGACGTGTTCCCCGTGTACAGGCCCTTGAAGTAATCGCCGAGGACGGCGGCGATGGCGCGCTGGTCGTCCATGGCTTCAGGCCTTGCGTCCATCCGCCGCGCGCTGGCGGCGCTTCGTCACGACTTCGCCGCCGTGGCCCCAGTTATCGGTATTCACTTCGTCGATGACGACGAACGTCGCTTCCGGATCCTTGTTCAACACGTTCACCATCAGGTCGGTCGCGCCCGCGATCAGGGCCGCCTTCTGTTCCTTCGTGACCCCTTCGTCGGTCACCTGGATGAGGATGTAAGGCATGGTGGCCGCCTTACCACGTGCCGGCGGTGGCGCCGCCGTCCACGCTCAGCACGACGCCGCTCGTGAAGCGCGCGTCCGTCAGGTACAGCACCGCGCCGACGACGTCGTCCGTCGTGCCGGTCGTGCCGCTCGGCGCCAGCGTGTTGTAGAAGGCCCGCGTGCCTTCGTAGTCCCCGTGCAGCGGGGTCTCGATGATCCCCGGCGCCACGGCCGACACTTTCACGCCGCTCGCCGCGAGTTCGATCGCCAGCGCGCGCGTCGCGCTGTTCAGGCCACCCTTCACGAGCACCGGCAGCACCGCCGGGACCTTCACGTTCGGCTGCACCGCAATGCCCGCCGTGATGTTCACGATGTGGCCGCTGCCGTTCGCGGCCATGTGTGCGGCGGCCCGTTGCGACGGATAGAAGAAGCCTTTCAGGTTAGTGTCGACGAGGCGGTCGACTTCGTCCGGCGTGTAGGTGTGGAACGGCTTCGCGTTGAAGATGCCGGCATTGTTGATCAGGACGTCGACCTTGCCGAAGCGGGCGATCGCCGTCTCGAAGAGGGCCTGCGCCGTCGCCGGCTCGGCGATGTCGCCGGCGACGCCGACGAAGTTGGCCGGGTTGCCCAGTTGGGCCGCCGCGGCATCCAGGCGGGCCGCGCCGCGGGCATTGCCGACGACGTTGTCGCCGCGGTCGATGTATGCCTTGGCCAGTGCAAGGCCGATGCCGCTGGAGGCGCCGGTGATGACGACGGTACGAGGGTGATGGACTGCTGCGTTCATGCTGTTCTCCTGGTTGTCGACGGCGCGGATGCGTCGTCCGTGGAGACAACTATATGAACAGGCTGCGGCCGGAAAAAGATGGGTTGCAGCAAGACAATCGATACATCATGTAATGAATCGCGGGGGTTCGCGCAAATGCTCCACGAGGAAATCGACGAACGCGCGCACCCGCGCCGCCACGTGCCGGTTATGTGGGTAGATCAGGCAGAACGGCCTGGATCGGCCGCCGAACGTGGGCAGCACCTCGACGAGGCGGCCGGCCTTCAGGTCGGCGTCGGCGATGAAGCGGTAGGTCTGGAACAGGCCGCCGCCCGCCCGCGCCAGCGTGACGGCGCCCAGGATGTCCTCGGCGCAGCAGTACAGGCCTGCCGTCGGCAGTTCGATATCCTCGCCGTCCACGCGGAACAGCCAGGGGATGTTGCGGCCCGTGCTGGGCAGCGCGAACTGGATGCAGTTGTGGCCGCGCAGGTCGTCCGGCGTCTTCGGCCTACCCATGCGCTTCAGGTAGTCGGGCGCGGCGACGACCACCAGTTCGGCGTCTTCCAGCGGCCGCGAGATCATCGTCGAGTCGGCCGGCGCGCGGCCCCGGATCGCGAGGTCGAAGCCCTCGTCGCCGAAGTCGACATTGCGGTTACTGAGGTGGAAGTCGACCTTCACGTCGGGATAGCGGCGCGTGAATTCGGGAAGGATCGGCAGCACGCGGTAATGGCCGTACGGCGTGGGCATGCTGATGCGCAGCAGGCCGGACGGGGCGCTCTGGCGGCCCGTGACGGCGCGCTCGGCCTCGACCAGCTGGGCCAGCGCCTGGCGGCACTGGTCGAAATATTCGCGGCCCGCTTCCGTCAGGTTCAAGGTGCGCGTGGTGCGCACGAACAGGCGCACGCCGAGGCGCGCTTCCAGGCGCGAGACCGCGCGGCTGACGGC
>NZ_JBKYMO010000586.1:0-3154 GCF_047302915.1 Massilia sp. CT11-108
TCGATGCCGTGGTAGATCGTCCACCACTGGCCGGCCGACGACGCCTGGTCGACGGGCCCCCAGGGCTTCACGGTGGCGACGGCCGCGACCGACCTGCACGTCGACACGAACACGGCCAGCGTGCTGCAGGCGGCGCTGCCGGACGGCGACTACCGTGTCGAGGCGGTGGTAAGACTGGCCGTGCCGGACGATTGCTGCAAGACGGCCGTGCAGGCGGGCCTGGTGGTGATGCGCGACGACGACAACTACGTCAAGCTCGTCGAGATGGCGCACGGCGGCCTGCACCAGGTCGAGTTCGCGAAAGAGCTGTCTCCCGTGCCGGCCGCGTATCCGCGCTACGGCAACACGGTCGTCGGCACGCCGGGGACGACCACGTGGCTGCGGCTCGATGTCCTCCGGGTCGGGGGGGATGAGCGTTATACCGCATATTCGAGCCAGGACGGCAAGACCTGGGTCGGGGGCGGGACCTGGACGCACCGCCTCGGACCGCAGGCAAGGCTGGGCCTGGTGGCGATGGGCGGCGCCGGCTACCGCGCGGTGTTCGAACGCGTGGCCGTGTCCCGCCTGTCTCGTTGATGCGACGTCGCTGGTATCGCTTTGTAACCGGTAGTGAAAGGGCTTGCCAGCGGCAGTTACGGCTCCTAGAGTAGGCCGTACCGAAGAACGAAGGAGCGCAAACGTGGAATATCCCCGCCCACAATTGCGGCGCGCCGCCTGGCGCAGCCTCGACGGCCCCTGGCAGGCCATGTTCGACGACTCGACCCTCTACGTCGATCCGGCCGATGTGCCGTTCGACCGCACGATCGTCGTCCCGTATCCACCCGAAGCGCGCGCCAGCGGCGTGCACGACCGCGGCTACCGCCGGCGCGTCTGGTACAAGCGCCAGATTTCGCTCGACCCCGCGCTGCTGCCGGGACCGGAGGAGCGGCTGATCCTGCACTTCGGCGCCGTCAACTACCGGGCCCGCGTGTGGATCAACGGCCGCTTCGCCGTCGAGCACCGGGGCGGCCACAGCCCGTTTTCCCTCGACGTCACGCGCCACCTGGACGGCTCGATCCTCGAGATCGCCGTGCAGGCCGAGGACGACCCGCAGGACATGCACAAGCCCCGCGGGAAGATGGACTGGGAGCCGGAGCCGCACAAGATCTGGTACCCGCGCACGAGCGGCATCTGGCGCACCGTGTGGATCGAAAAGGTCCCGCGCGCGCACGTCGCGCAGCTGCGCTGGACGGCCGATGTCGCCAGATGGCAGATCCGGCTCGACGCCGACATCGCCCACGTGCCGGAAGGCGGCATGGCCAACGTGACGCTGAAACTGGGCGACCGGCTGCTCGTGGGCGACCGCTGCCTGCTGACCGGGCCGCGCCTATCCCGTATCTTCCAGCTGCCCGACCCCGGCATCGACGACGCGCGCGGCCTGTGGATGTGGAGTCCGGAGAGCCCGCAGCTGATCGACGCCGAGATCGAGATCCGCTCGGCCGAGGGCAACCTGATCGACAGCGTGCAAAGCTACACGGCGCTGCGCACGGTGAGCGTGGAAGGCGACCGCTTCGTGCTGAACAGCCGCCCTTACTTCCTGCGCATGGTGCTCGACCAGGGCTACTGGCCGGACAGCCTGATGGTCGCGTCGAGCGACCAGCTGCGCCACGACGTCCTGCTCATCAAGCGCCTCGGCTTCAACGGCGTGCGCAAGCACCAGAAGTCGGAAGATCCGCGCTGGCTGTACTGGTGCGACGTGCTGGGCCTGTGCGTGTGGGGCGAGATGCCGTCCGCGTACGGCTTTTCCAGCGCGACGATCCACGGCGTGATGGAAGAGTGGAAGGAACTCGTCGAACGCGACATCTCGCACCCCTGCATCGTCGCCTGGGTGCCGACCAATGAATCGTGGGGCGTGCCGGAACTGGTGAACGACCGGCGCCAGGTCGATTTCGTGCGCGCCCTGTACCACATGACGCGCGCGCTGGACGGCACCCGCCCCGTCGTCGGCAACGACGGCTGGGAGATGCCGTGCGGCGACCTCGTGTGCGTGCACGACTACGAGCAGGACCCGGTCGTGCTGCTGGAACGCTACGGCAGCCGCGAAGCCGTCGCCTATACGCTGGAACACGTGCAGCCGGACCGGCGCCGCCTCGTCATCGACGGTTTTACCGGATTGGGCCGGCCGCTGTTCCTGTCCGAGTTCGGTGGCATTGCCATGTCGAAACCCGGCGAGGAGTCGGGTTGGGGCTATTCGGTGGCGAAGGACAGCAAGGAGCTGCTGACCCGTTACCAGCAGCTGATGTCGGCGGTGCACCGGTGCCGGCCGCTGTCCGGCTTCTGCTACACGCAGCTGACGGACACCTTCCTCGAAAAGAACGGGCTGCTGACGGAAGACCGCGTGCCGAAGGCGCCGATCGAAGCACTGGCCCAGGCCACGCGCGGCCCGCAGGCGCACCTGCAGGACTGGGTGCTGGACCCCCTCGGCCACAGCCAGCGCTGGCGCGCGCGGCGGGGGCCCGATTTCCCTGTCGAGTGGACGCGCGTCGGAGAAACGGCAGAAGTGCTAGCCTATCCGGGAGAGCGCCAGCCTCCGCAGCTGGAAGCACCGGACATCCCGCCGACCGAACCCGGTCCGTCCGCGGGTCCTCCGGGCTTCGAACGCCGCGGGCGTGGCGGTCCCGGGGCGCGCGCACGGCGTAAAGTCGCATAAAGACAGCTTGACAGCCGCGCGCCACAACGAACGAGAAGGACAATCAGGAGACAACGTGGCGCGACGCGGATTCCCGCGCGCCGCCGCGCTGGTTGCGACCCTGTTCCTCGGGCTGGCGGGCGTGAATGCCCCCGCGCGGGGGCAGGTCGAAGTCAGGATGTGGACGCTGCTTTCGGGCGGCGACGGCGCGCGCATGCGGGCGCTGGTCGACGACTTCAACGCCAGCCAGCGCGACGTGCGCGTCGTCAGCACGACCCTCAAATGGGGTGAGCCTTTCTATACAAAGCTGATCACGGCCTCCGTCGTGGGCGCCGGGCCGGACGTCGCGACCATCCACCTGTCGCGCATCGTCAACCTGGCCGGTGGCGGCGTGCTGCGGCCGATCGCGCAGTCTCGGTGCGAAAGAGAAGGATGTGATCCTGTATGTCGTGATCCCCGGCGCACTCCCGCATATCTTCACGGGCC
>NZ_JBKYMO010000587.1:0-3150 GCF_047302915.1 Massilia sp. CT11-108
GTGCTGGCCGCCGCGCCCGACCTGGCCCGCATGAAGGCGCACGATGCCGCAACCGGCAACACGGGCGTGATCGTCTTCGGCCCGCATCCCGACGGCGCCGCCGCGCGCATCGAGGTCCGCGCATTCGCTCCGGCGCACGGCGTGGACGAAGACCCCGTCTGCGGCAGCGGCAACGGGTCCATCGCCGCGTATTTGCGGCACACGGGCCAGGCCGACGCGTTCGGCCGGGACTTCCTGTCCAGCCAGGGCGCCGCGCTGGGCCGGGCCGGCATCCTGCGCCTGCAGATCGCCGACGATGCGATCCGGGTGGGCGGCAACGCCGTCACCTGCGTCGACGGTCACCTGGCGTTCTGAGGTCTTGATCGAACCGCCGCGCCGAGCTACGCTGGCGCTTTCGATCACGGCACGGAGAACGCGCATGGCAACGGACAGGAGCTTCATCGACTACGTCGCGGAAGTGGTGGGTTTGGGGGCGCGGCTGACGCACCGGAAGATGTTCGGCGAATACGCGCTGTACGTCGACGACAAGGTGGTCGCCTTCGCCTGCGACGGCAGCCTGTTCGTCAAGCCGTCCGACGCCGCCGCGAGGCTCGCGCCCGACCTGCCGCAAGGGCCGCCCTACCCCGGCGCCAAGGACTATCCGATCGCCGACGAATTGCTGGACGAGCCGGACGCGCTGCGCCGCCTGCTGCTCGAGACGGCGGCGATCATGCCGCCGCCGAAGCCGAAGAAGCCGGCCGCACCGCGGGCGAAACGGGGTGCTGGCTGAGCGCGCGATAACACCGTCTGGCGCCCGAATAACGCCGTTCGTCGCAAACGGCGGGCCAACCGTGTGCCGCTTGCGCTATCGTCCTCCGCAATCCTCAACCGGCTTTCGGAACAACCATGAACACGATCCGCGTCATCCTCTGCGCCACCGCCGTCCTCGCGACCACGACCTTTGCCCATGCCGGTCCATCCGGCGAAACCCGCCACAGCTCGACCATCTCGATCGACGCCCATGAGGGCGATGGCCCCGAGCGTTTCGGTCCGCGCCAGAAGCCCGCGTCGGGGCAGCCTTACGTGCAGTCGACGAGCCGGTGGACCGAATTGATGTTGAAGGACGATGCGGTGGTCATGCAGCTCACCGATTACGGCATGAAGCAGATCGGCGAGCCGCAGGACGCGCGCGACAAGGACGAAGGCTTCCTGGGCAACATGCTGAAGACGATGGCGCTCAGCGGCGTCAGGCAGTTACTCGACCGCAGCCTGGCGCTGTCGCTGGCCGACATGCGCTCCGCGCTGGTTCGACGCGGCGAAGTCGTCCTCGTCACGTGCCAGGGCAAGGAAGTCTTCAACAAGGTGAAGATCAACGAGCAGGTACAGACCTATCCGCAGGATCAGGCGGAGGAGTTCGTCAAGAACATCAACCGGCAGCGGGAAAAGTTCCCCGCATGCCGAACCTAGGCCCGGCGCCGCAAGCGCTTATCGTAAGCGCGCGCATAACCGTCGACGACGTGCGCCGGCAACATGGTCGCGATGCCGTGCAGGATGAGCGGCAGCAGCACGAACTCGTCGATCGTGCCAAGCACGGGCACCGCGACATTCAACGGCTCCACCGCGAACAAGGCGAGGCCGGCCAGTGCCGGCACCAGCCATCCGGGGCGATGTTCGTGCCGGACGGCGTACCACAGCAGGCGCAGATCCTGGCCGGCGACGGTGCGCCACAGTGCAATGAGACGTTTCAAGGAGGCCTCCATGGCTCGGGACGTGTCGGTAGCCCGTACATGGGTCGTACTGGGCCCGAACGCAATAGGCCACCGAAAAAATAACGGTGCGCGCCTACCGCTTTTCCTTGGCGTCGACTTGTGATCCAGGATCGCCGTCATTTTTCGAATCGAGTCCCCACTCCTGCCAGTCCTCGCCGAATAATTCGACCGGGTGCTGCGTGCGCACCGAGCCGTTTCCGCATGCAAGTGAATCTGCAGGGCAATATTTGTCGCATCCCCAGCAAACACGCTCCGGGTGTACGGGATAAATGGGAAATTTTTTTGCCATGTATCGAGTATGGTGAGTTGTGCAATGATTTTCCTTAATCTATGTCAACTCATTCCGAAACCAATCAGAGTAGCTCATGCGCTCCAGCAAACGCCAAGGTCCCCATGCGATTCTTCTCCAGGCCGATTTCCCGTGGAATCGTGCTGCTCCTGATGCTGAATGCCATCCCCACATACGATACGATGTTCGACAGCTACCGCCCTTCCTGGACTGCCCTCGGCAGAGATGATCTGGAAGATCGAACCGGCACCTTCGTGCGGCTGAAGGAGGACGTCGTGTTCGCCGTCAACCTCGACAGCTTTGACGTTCGCTTCAAAGAGCGTTGGCATCGCCTGCGGATCGGCTACCCGTTCAGTCCCGTCACGATCGACTTCGAACAAAGAAAGAAGCAGGTCCAGGGGCGTATCGAGACGAACTGGCTCTTCATGAAGCTTGGGATCACCGGCGTCCTGTGGGCATTGTTGGAGTTGTGTCTGTCGCTCATAAAACGTGAGCGCCGCGTCGTCCACGACGATGCCCCCACGCGTAGCCTGAACAACGCCTTCATGCACGGGGTCGCGGCATATTCCGCGTTTGCGTCGGCGCCACTCTTCCATAGCAACCTGACCTGGTTGGCGGCCGCGGCGATCTGCGTGTACGCGGGGTGGCACCGCCGGGCGAACCTGGCCGCTTTCCTCGGTGGGATTGTCGTGGCCGTCGTCGGCTGGACCACCACCGGAGTCTTGCGTTCGCCCGACGTCGACGCAAATACCTTCCTCGTGGTCCCGTTCGCGTTGCTGGTCCTCGTGCCGCAAGCACTTGCGGCTTATGTCGTTGGCCGGGCCGTCTTCACGATAGTGCGACGACGCCGCGACCGCATGCAACGTGACGCTTGACCGTGCACCGATCCGGCGCCGTCACCGTCCCGCCCGATAGCTGCAGCTCTTCAAGGAACCGTGGGCAGGATCCCCGAACGTGGCGTTCGAGCAGGTCACGGGACCGGTCAACACCTTGGTCACGTTTTTGGTTTCGGTACCGTAACGCACCCGATTGGTTCCGCTGAGCTGGCAGATGGCGCCCTCGCCCGCGCACGGCGTCCAGGCGCTCGCCGCGGCGGTTTTCGCCTGCGCGGCC
>NZ_JBKYMO010000588.1:0-3140 GCF_047302915.1 Massilia sp. CT11-108
GTTGCAGCCGGCGCCGCGATTCATGCCGCCGCGCCGGCTGCAACTGGACGCCCACCGCCCACGCACGCGGCGCGTGCTGCTGGCCGAGGACAATCCCGTCAACATCGAGGTGGCCCGGGCGATGCTGGAAAGCCTCGACCTGCAAGTGGACTGCGCGCGCAACGGCGAAGATGCATTGCAGGCCGTGCGCACGAATTCCTACGACGCCGTGCTGATGGATTGCCAGATGCCCGTGATGGACGGTTTCGCCGCGACGGCCGCGATGCGGCGCGAAGAGCGCGAAGCGGGCCGCGGCCGCGTGCTGCCGATCATCGCGATCACGGCGAACGCGCTGCAGGGCGACCGCGAGGCCTGCCTCGCCGCCGGCATGGACGATTACCTGTCGAAGCCGTTCAGCCAGCAGGAAATCGCGGCCGTGATCGGGCGCTGGATGGCGCTGCCGCTCGCGGCCACCGTGCACCACGACGACGAGCCGCCGCGGCTGCCGCCCGCATCCGTCGAAGTGATCCAGCGCGACGTCATCAACCGCGTGGCGCTGGACAAGATCCGTGCCCTGTCGCGCGACCGCGGCGACGCGCTCGTGCAGAAGGTGATCGCCGCCTACGTCGACGACACGCCGCAGCAGCTGCGCACCCTGCGCTCCGCCATCGACGGCCTCGACACGGGCAACGTACGCCGCATCGCGCACACCCTGAAATCGGCCAGCGCCAACGTCGGCGCCGAGGCCCTCGCCGCCCTGTGCAAGGAACTCGAGCACCTGGGCCGCGCCGACACCACCGAAGGCGCGGACGCGATCCTGACCGACATGGAACATGAGTTCCAGGCCGTCCGGCATTCGCTCACCGCCATCCTCGAAAAGGAAACCTGACATGCCAGCCCAAACTGCCACCGTCCTGGTCGCGGACGACGATCCGGTGATGCGCCTCCTGATGCTCGAGATGCTGGAAGGCGTCGGGTTGGAAGGCATCGAGGCCGCGGACGGCCAGGAAGCCGTGGCCCTCGCGCACGCGCGCACGCCCGACCTGATCCTGCTGGACGTCGAGATGCCGAAGATGGACGGCTTTGCCGCATGCCGCGCGATCCGCGACCTGCCGAACGGCGCAATGGTCCCGATCGTGATGGTGACCGGCGGCGACGACCTGGAAGCCGTCACCAATGCGTACGAGGCCGGCGCCACCGACTTCGTCTCGAAGCCGATCAACTGGCCCATCCTCGGCCACCGCGTGCTGTACGTGCTGCGTGCAAGCGATGCCATCGTCCGCCTGCGCATCGCCGACGCCCAGAACCGCGCGGTGCTGGCCGCCATTCCCGACACCTTCTTCCGCATGTCGCGCGACGGCTTCTATCTCGATTACGAGCCGGGCCGCGACGGGCCGGGCCGCGGCGTGCGCGACGCCGGCGCGGACGAACAGATCGTCGGCCGCCACGTGACGGACGTCCTGCCGCGCGACATCGCCGAGCGCCTGTTCGAGCAGGTGGGCATGGCCCTGCACGTGCAGCAGGTGCGCTCGGTCGAATACGAGTTGATCCGCTTCGGCGAGGCCCAGCACTTCGAGGCGCGCCTCGTCGCCACCGGTCCGAACGAAGTGCTGGGCCTCGTGCGCGACATCAGCGAGCGAAAGCGCGCGGAAGAGCAGATCCGGCGCCTCGCGTATTGCGACAGCCTCACCGGCATCCCGAACCGCCAGGCCTTCCTGGAAATGCTGGAACGCGAGCTGCAGCGCTCCAAGATCGGCAACAAGAAATTCGCCGTGCTGTTCATGGACCTGGACGCGTTCAAGCGCATCAACGACACGCTGGGCCACGACGTGGGCGACCAGTTGCTGAAGCAGGTGTCGGACCGCCTGCGCGAGACGATCCGCCCGAACGACCTGCTGTCGCGCGGCGACCTGGTCCCGCGCGCGGACACTCCCAACAGCGCGGGCACGAACCTCGCGCGCCTGGGTGGCGACGAATTCACGATCCTGATCCCCGACCTCGAACGGGTCGAGCACGCCCTCAACGTGGCGCACCGCGTGAAGGATGCCATGCGCCGCCCCTTCGTCATCGAGGGCAACGAGATCTTCGTGACGGCCAGTATCGGCATTTCGCTGTTCCCGGAAGACGGCGACGACTGCACGTCGCTGCTGAAGTACGCGGACACCGCGATGTACCACGCGAAGAACTGCGGCAAGAACAACGCCAAGCTGTACTCGTCGTCGCTGACGATGCAGATCATGAGCCACGTGAAGCTGGAAGTCGGCCTGCGCCGCGCGCTCCAGAACGACGAGTTGTACCTGCTCTATCAACCGCAGCTCGACGTGCGCTCGAACGAGATCGTCGGCGTGGAAGCCCTCGTGCGCTGGCGCCATGCGGAACGGGGCGTCGTCTCGCCCAACGAGTTCATCCCGCTGGCCGAAGAGACGGGCCTGATCGTGCCGATCGGCGAATGGGTGCTGCGTACCGCGTGCAGCCAGGCGCGCCACTGGCAGAAACTGGGGCGCCGACCCGTGCGCATCGCCGTGAACCTGTCGGCCAAGCAGTTCAAGGACGAGAACCTGTCGCAGATCGTGCTCTCGGCCTTGCACGACACGGGCCTCGACCCGCGCCTGCTCGAACTCGAGCTGACGGAAGGCACGCTGATGGACGATGCGAAGGCCACGCTGGCCACCCTGGAGCAACTGCGCGGCATCGGCGTGTACCTGTCGATCGACGACTTCGGCACCGGCTATTCATCGATGAACTACCTGAAGCGCTTCGACGTGCGCGCGCTGAAGATCGACCGCAGCTTCATCAGCGGCCTGCCGCAGGATTCCGAGAATGCCGCGATCACGCGCGCCATCATCGCGATGGCGCACGGTCTCAAGATGATCGTCGTGGCGGAAGGCGTCGAGACGGGAGAACAGCTCGTGCTGCTGGAAGAATACGGCTGCGATCTCGTGCAGGGCTTCTACCTCGGACGGCCGGCGCCGCCGGAAGCGGTGACCGGCATGCTGCAGAAGTTGTGGGTGCCGATGGCGGCGCGCTGACCGTTTACTGTTGCGTGAACGTGAGCGTGTGCACCACCGCCCCCGGCAGCAGCGGGGTCGGCTTCCCGCGCACCCAATCCTCGTGCCCTTTCAAAAAATACGGCGACAGCGGATGCCCGCTCTGCCCGCCGG
>NZ_JBKYMO010000589.1:0-2995 GCF_047302915.1 Massilia sp. CT11-108
TACAGCTGCATCAGGCCGATAGACGCAAAGGCCTGGATGCCGCCCAGCGCCACGGCCGTCAGGAAGAAGAACGCGAAGCACATCCACACGGCCCGCAGGCGCAGGAACGACAAGGTGCCCTCGCCGGCCGCAGGTGCCGCGGCAACGACCGGCTTGGGTTCGGGGGCCAGCCGCGCGCGGTTCAGGACCAGGATGGCCAGCACCGCGAACGGCAGGATCGCCGCGCAGGCCAGCGCCATGCGCCAGCTGGAGAACGCCGCGACCGTCGTCATGAACAGGGGCGCCGCGGCCCAGCCGATGTTGCCGCTGATGCCGTGCACGGAAAAGCCGTGCGCGAGCCGGGCGCGCGAGACGCGCTGGTTCAGCAGCGTGTAGTCGGCAGGATGAAAAATGCTGTTGCCGACGCCGGCCAGCAGCGCGCCCCCCATCAGCGCCGCATAGCTGCCGGCGACGGACAGCACGAGGGCCGAGACGCCCAGCATCGTCATGCCGAAGAACAGCACGCTGCGCGCGCCGACCTTGTCGACGACGAAGCCGGCCAGCGCCTGGCCGACGCCCGACACGACGAAGAACGCCGTCAGCAGCAGGCCCAGTTCCGCGTAACTGAGGCCGAACGCGGGCTTCAGCCAGGGGAACAGCGCGGCCAGGATCAGGTGATAGAAATGCGACGTGCCGTGGGCGAGGCCCACCAGGGCGATCACGCGCGCGTCGGCGCGCAGGGTGCTGTCTTGTGACATATTTACTCCAGACGAAAACGCCAGTGTAGGCAAATGGACCACGGCTGAATTACGATAGCAGGACAACTTCTATCGAGAATCGGACATCCGTGAGCATCCCCGTCGTCCACCATACGCAGCCGTTCCCCGACTGCTTCGATCCCACGCCGGCGCGGCCCGTCACCCTGACGGCGCGCGACCTGGAGGCGGCCGACAACGTCGCGCCCCACACGCATACCTTCGGCCAGCTGACGTATGCGCGCGAAGGCGTGATCCGCCTGACGGCCGCCGGCAGCAGCTGGATCGTGCCGCCGTCGCGCGCGATCTGGACGGCGCCCGGCGTCGTGCACGAGGTCACCGTGCTCGAACCCGTGCGCCTGCGCCCCGTGCGCATCCACGCCGCGCGCTCGCCGTTTCCCGGCGAGGATTGCCGCGTGCTGGAAGTATCGACCCTGCTGCGCGAGCTGATCCTCGCACTGGAACAACTGCCGCAGCTGGAGCCCTCGCCGCGCGCGACGCTCCTGTCCGAACTGATGCTGGACGAGCTGGCGCGCTCGCCCGCGCTGCCGATCCGCGTGCCCCTGCCGCGCGACAAGCGCCTGCAAAGCCTGTGCGAACGCCTGCTCGATGAACCCGGCGCCACGCACACGCTGGCCGACTGGGCGCGCCAGGTGGGCGCGTCCGAACGCACGCTGGCGCGGTTGTTCGAGCGGGAACTGGGCATGAGTTTCACCGAATGGCGCCAGCAGGTGCGCCTCGCGCACGCGGCGCCGCTGATCGCGCGCGGGATGCCGCTGTCACGCGTGGCGGAGGAACTGGGCTATACGAGCCAGTCCGCGTTTTCGCACATGTTCAGGAAGACGTTCGGCTGTTCGCCGTCGGCGTTTTTCGCGCAGCGCTGACGTGCAGCACTTCTACAGGAAGGCCCTCGGCGCGTTCGTGCTGCTGCTGGCCGCCGACGCGCTGATCGCGGGTTTCTGCATCCATCGCAGCGCGCCATCCGCGTCGCTCCTGCCGCGGGATCGCACGGCGCCGCACTGGCACGCCGCCGCCATCACGGACGCCCCGTTCGGCGGCGCGTCGACGGTACGCATCCAGGAGGCCACGCGGCAATCGCTCCGGTTCGACTTCAAGGTATCGGACGCCATCCCGCATCCTTGGGCGTGGGCGGCGCTGCAGTTCGACGGGACGGCGGATCTGTCGAGGTACTCGACCGTTTCTTTCCTCGCGAAATGCACGCCCGCCAATTCGCTGATCCTCAACATCACCGTGGTCGACGAAGGTGTCGCCAAGCCCGCCATGACTTTCTTTTCCTGCAACGAAGAGGGCATGCCGGTCTCGCTGGATCTTACGCGCCTGGCCATTCCGGAGTGGTGGTACGACGCCCAACATGTCGACCTTGCGCGCCGCTCCTACCAGCTGGATCGGGTGGCAAAACTCGAATTCGGCGCGAGCCAGTACAGCCCGCGCGAGCTCGATTCGCATGTCGAGATCAGCGGTCTCACGCTGCATGGCCGCGACGACCGCTACCTCGTCGCGCTGGCGGTGATCCTGGTGGCCGGCTGGACCGCCTTCGGCATCGGATTCTTCCGCGCGCAGTCGCGCGCCCTCGGGGCGACGGTGGCGGCCCGGCTCAGGAAGGATCTGTCGTTCGTGGCATACCGCCAGTTGACCGTCGAACGGTTCGAGGACAAGGCAAAGGCCGACATCCTGCGCTTCATCGCCACCCATTACGCGCAGGCCGGACTGGACCTGGACGCCGTCGCCGCCGGCACGGGCGCGACCCGCGGCAAGGTCAATGACGTGCTCAAGACGGAACTCGGCATGTCGTTCGCCGGCTATCTGAAAAAGCTGAGGCTGACCGAAGCGGCCAGACTGCTGACCGACCAGGCCGGTGCGACCGTGGCGGAAATCGCGTATTCGGTCGGCTATGCCAACAGTTCGTATTTCAACAAGGTGTTCAAGGAAGAGTACGGGTGTTCCCCCAGGGAATTCAGGAAGCTGGCAAGCCGACTGAATACGCCTTCAGGCCACTAAAACAATCTGCAGAAATTCATGCAAATTTCTGCATCCGCTGGAATTTTCCGCAATAAGCGTTAGAGGCCCGCCGTGTGGATGCCTACGATTGGGGACCGAGAACAACGATTGGAGGAGCCCATCTTGAACAGGAAGTACCACATCCGAGCCGCCATCCCTGCCCTGCTCGCGGCATGTTTGTCAGGTTGCAGCGGGGGCAGCGGGGTCATCAACGCGCCCGACGCGCAGGCGGGCGCGTTGAT
>NZ_JBKYMO010000590.1:0-3130 GCF_047302915.1 Massilia sp. CT11-108
CGGCGGCCTGGTCCGTTCCAAGAACATGCTGTCCGTGCTGCTGCAGGTGTTCATGATCTTCGCGGTCATCATCGTCCTGTGGTGCATCTACGGCTACTCGCTGGCGTTCACCGAGAAGACCGCGTTCATCGGCGGCTTCGACCGCCTGTTCCTGAACGGGATCTGGGATCCGGTCAAGGGAGCGTTCTCGACCGCAGCCACGTTCAGCAAGGGCGTCGTCATCCCCGAGTTCGTCTTCGTGGCGTTCCAGGGCACGTTCGCGGCCATCACCTGCGGCCTGATCGTCGGCGCCTTCGCCGAGCGCGTCCGCTTCTCCGCGGTGCTGCTGTTCGTCGTGCTGTGGTTCACGTTCGGCTACCTGCCGGTCGCCCACATGGTCTGGTTCTGGACCGGTCCGGATGCCATCACCGCCGCGACCCTCGACGCCGAGACCGCCAAGGCCGGCTGGCTGTGGCAGAAGGGCGCCCTCGACTTCGCGGGCGGCACCGTGGTGCACATCAATGCCGCTATCGCCGGCCTCGTCGGTGCGATCCTGATCGGCAAGCGCGTCGGCTACGGCCGTGAATCGATGGCCCCGCACTCGCTGACCATGACCATGATCGGCGCCTCGCTGCTGTGGGTGGGCTGGTTCGGCTTCAACGCCGGTTCGGCACTGGAAGCGGGCGACGTCGCCGCGCTGGCCTTCGTCAACACCCTGCTGGCCACCGCCGCCGCCACCGTGTCGTGGGTCTTCGGCGAGTGGATCACCAAGGGCAAGCCGTCGATGCTGGGTGGCGCCTCGGGTGCCGTCGCCGGCCTCGTCGCCATCACCCCGGCCTGCGGCTTCGTCGGTCCGATGGGCGGCCTGGTCATCGGTCTCGTCGCCGGCATCGTCTGCCTGTGGGGCGTGAACGGCCTGAAGCGCATGATCGGCGCCGACGACTCGCTGGACGTGTTCGGCGTCCACGGCGTGGGCGGTATCCTGGGCGCGCTGCTGACCGGCGTGTTCGCGGCACCGCAACTGGGCGGCCAGGGCATCTTCGACTACGTCACCAACAAGATGTCCGCCGACCCGTACTCGATCGGCCACCAGGTCCTCGTGCAGGCGGAAGCCGTCGGCACCACCATCGTGTGGTCGGCCGTCGTCTCGTTCATCGCCTACAAGATCGTCGACGTCGTCGTCGGCCTGCGTGTCCCGGAGGAAGAGGAACGCGAAGGCCTGGACATCACGAGCCACGGCGAGCAGGCTTATCACTCCTGATTGTCAGGCTAGCAATATGCGAAAGCGCCCTCCGGGGCGCTTTTTTTATTTCTAAAGTGCATAAAGGTCTTTAAAAAACGTTCTAACACCCCAATCTCGGCTTACCATATCGCCAAGAAGCCCGAAGGACGTCATTTTTATGGTTCCCCACCTCGCCACCGCCGTGACCGGTCCCCTGCTGGACCTGGAAAAGAAGATCCTCGAAGCCACGCCCGCCATCGAACGCTGGTTCCGCCTCGAGTGGCAGGAGCACACGCCGCCGTTCTATTGCTCGGTGGACCTGCGCAATGCCGGCTACAAGCTGGCGCCGGTGGACACGAACCTCTTCCCGGGCGGCTTCAACAACCTGTCGACGGAGATGCTGCCGCTGACGGTACAGGCCGCCATGGCCGCGATCGACAAGTATTGCCCGGACGCCCGCAACCTGCTCCTGATCCCGGAAAGCCATACGCGCAATCCCTATTATCTGCAGAACGTGCAGCGCCTGATGCAGATCTTCCGCCAGACGGGCCTGCACGTGCGCCTGGGCTCGCTGTCGCCCGAGGTGACGGAGCCGACGCCGCTCGCGCTCCCGGACGGCAACATGCTGGTTGTGGAACCGCTCGTGCGCTCGCCCAACGGCCGCCGCGTCGGCCTGGCCGACTTCGATCCGTGCACGATCCTGCTGAACAACGACCTGTCCGCCGGCATCCCGAGCATCCTGGAAAACGTCCACGAGCAGTCGCTGCTGCCGCCGCTGCACGCCGGCTGGGCCGTACGCCGCAAGAGCAACCACTTCAAGGCGTTCGACGAGGTCGCCAAGAAGTTCGGCAAGCTGATCGACATCGACCCGTGGCTCGTGAACCCGCTGCACAGCAAATGCGGCGAGGTCGATTTCCAGGAAGACGTGGGCATGGAATGCCTGGCCGATAACGTGTCGGCGCTGCTGTCGAAGATCAAGAAGAAGTACAAGGAATACGGGATGAAGGACCAGAAACCCTTCGTCATCGTCAAGCCGGATGCCGGCACGTACGGCATGGGCATCATGACCGTCAAGGATGCGAGCGAGGTCAAGGACCTGAACCGCAAGCAGCGCAACAAGATGTCGGTCATCAAGGATGGCGTCACCGTCACCGACGTGATGATCCAGGAAGGCGTGCCCACGTTCGAGTCGATCAACGACGCGGTGGCGGAGCCGGTCGTGTACATGATCGACCGCTACGTCGTCGGCGGCTTCTACCGCGTGCATGCCGAGCGCGGCGTCGACCAGAACCTGAACGCGCCGGGCTCGCAATACGTGCCGCTCGCGTTCGCGCAGCAGCATGCCGTGCCGGACCTGAAGGCCAAGCCGGGCACCGCCGCGCCGAACCGGTTCTATGTGTACGGCGTGGTGGCGCGTCTTGCGTTGCTGGCGGCGTCGCTGGAGCTGGAGCGGACCGACCCGGATCCGGAGATTTATTAATCCATCCGATCCGTCTCCGGCTTGCGCGCCATGTAGATGAAGTGGGAGCGCAGCGGCGGCAGCACCGTCGCCAGCGCTTCCGGAATCAGCCAGGGCAGGGCGGCCAGGGGGCGGCCCAGCGCCGGAGCGAGTACCAGCGTGCGGTAGTGGCGGCTGGCGGCGGGCCAGAAGCGCAGCAGTTCGACGTCCGTCACCTTGCGCACGTGGGCGTTGCGCGCGCTGCCGTAGCGACAATCGAAGATCATCGTCCAGCCGCCCGGACGCAGCACGCGCCACATTTCGGCGGCCAGGCCCCGCCGCAGGTCTTCGTCCAGGAGCGCCGAAAACACCGAGTGCGCGCTCACGAGGTCCATGCTCGCGTCGGGAAAGATGTCGAGCTGGCCCAGGTGCCAGCGCACGCCGGGCGCCGTGCGGGCCCGGGCCTGCTCCAGGCGGTCGGGCTGCAGCTC
>NZ_JBKYMO010000591.1:0-3122 GCF_047302915.1 Massilia sp. CT11-108
GCCGCGACGTCGGCCAGCGCCGTCGTCGGCTGCGTCAGCCGGGTGGGGACCGTGAAGATCAGCGGCGGCAGGCTGTCGTGGGCCTGCAGGCGGCCGCCGGGCAGCGGCACCGTCGCGACGATCCCTTCGACGAGGATGCGCACGGCGGTGTGCGGCGCGTTCAAGGTCAGCATGTGCGAGGCGTTGCCGTAAGCGTCCACGTAAGCGGCGCAATGGCCGGGGGTCGCGATGTGCCAGGACAGCACCTGCTGTTGCGGCTCGGCGCGCGGCGTCAGATGCAGTTGCTCGATACTGTAGGCCTGCGGCTGCGAATAGCGGTACAGGGTTTCGTGGCGGATGGACAGGTGCATGTCAGGCTCCCAGGGGGACGAGAAAATCGCGGCTGATGCCGTTGCCGAGCGCGTAGATGTTTTCCATGAAGGTGCCGAGCGTCTCGTCGATGCCGGCGGCCAGCACGTCCTCGATGCGCGCGAACTGCAGCTCGGCGCGCATCTTCCCCGCCAGCCGCTCCGTGCCGGCGGAAACGTCGTTGCGCACGGCCTTCAGGTTCGCGACGACCTGCTCCATGCAGGCGAGCAGGGAGCGCGGCATGTCGGCGCGCAGCATCAGCAGTTCGGCCACGCGCGCCGGCGTGATCGAATCGCGGTAGACCTTGCGGTAGATTTCGAAGCCGGCCACGGAGCGCAGCAGCGCCGCCCAGTAATAGAACTCGCGCTGCGTGAGCACGTCATGCGTGGCCGCGGCGCCGGCGCCGTGGTATTTCACGTCCAGCAGGCGGGCCGTGTTGTCGGCCCGCTCCAGGAACGTGCCGAGGCGGATGAACACGAGGGCCTCGTCGTCCAGCATGGTGCCGAGCGTGACCCCGCGCGCCAGGTGGCAGCGCAATTTGACCCAGTCGAAGAACTCGCCCGGGTCGGCGTCGAGGTTCGCGCCGAGGCGGTCGCGCAGCTCGATCCATGTCGCGTTCTGCGTTTCCCACACTTCTGTCGTGAGCACGCCGCGCACGGCCCGGGCGTTCTCGCGCGCCGCCGTCAGGCACGCCACGATCGACGACGGATTGGCCGGATCGCTCACCATGAAGGCGAGGACGTTCTTCGCGTCGAGCGTGCCGTAGGCGGCGTCGAACGCGCCCTGCAGCTCGGAGATGCCGAGGATGGCGCGCCACGCCTGTTCGGTGTCGAGGGCGGACTGCGGCAGCATGGCCGTCTGCACGGCAACGTCGAGCATGCGCGCCGTGTTCTCGGCGCGCTCGGTGTAGCGCGCCATCCAGTACAAGTGGTCTGCGGTGCGGCTCAGCATCATTCCTCCAGTATCCAGGTGTCCTTGGTGCCGCCGCCCTGCGACGAGTTCACCACCAGCGAGCCTTCCTGCAGCGCGACCCGGGTCAGGCCGCCCGGCACCATCGAGATGGTCTTGCCCGACAGGACGAACGGACGCAGGTCGATGTGGCGCGGCGCGATGCCGCTTTCCACGTAGGTGGGGCACGCCGACAGGGCCAGGGTCGGCTGGGCGATGTAGCCGTCCGGGCGGGCGACGAGGCGGCGCCGGAAATCCTCGATCTCCTGCTTCGAGGCCGCCGGCCCGATCAGCATGCCGTAGCCGCCGGCGCCGTGCACCTCCTTGACGACCAGCCGGTCGAGGTGGTCCAGCGTGTACGCGAGGTCTTCTGGCCGCCGGCACTGCCAGGTCGGCACGTTGTGCAGCAGCGGTTCTTCCGACAGGTAGAAGCGGATCATGTCGGGCACGTACGGGTAGACGGACTTGTCGTCGGCGACGCCGGTGCCGATGGCGTTCGCCAGCGTGACGCGGCCGGCGCGGTAGACGGAGAGGAGGCCCGGCACGCCCAGCGTGGAATCGGCGCGGAATGCCAGGGGATCGAGGAAATCGTCGTCGAGGCGGCGGTAGATCACGTCGACGCGGCGCGGTCCGCGGATCGTCCGCATGTACACGGCGTTGGCGTCCACGAACAGGTCCTTGCCCTCGACCAGCTCGACACCCATCTGCTGCGCGAGGAACGCATGCTCGAAGTAGGCCGAGTTGCAGGTCCCGGGCGTCATGACGACGACGGTCGGGTCGAGCACGCCGGCCGGCGCGACGGAGCGCAGGTTCTCCAGCAGCATGTCGGGATAGTGCTCCACGGGCGCGACCCGGTGGCGCGCGAACAGTTCCGGGAACAGGCGCATCATCATCTTGCGGTCTTCCAGCATGTACGACACGCCGGACGGCACGCGCAGGTTGTCTTCCAGGACGTAGAACTCGCCTTCGCCGGCGCGCACGATGTCCACGCCCGCGATGTGCGCATAGATGTCGGACGCCACGCTGATGCCCTGCATCTCCGGGCGGTACTGCGCGTTCTGGTAGATCTGCTGCGCCGGGATGATGCCGGCGCGGACGATGTCCTGGCCGTGGTAGATGTCGTGCACGAACATGTTCAGCGCCTTGATGCGCTGCGCGAGGCCCGCCTGCAGCCGCGCCCACTCGTGCGCCGGTATGATGCGCGGGATCGTGTCGAACGGGATCAGCCGCTCGGTGCCGGCGCCGTCGCCGTACACGGCGAATGTGATGCCGACGCGGCGGAACGTGAGGTCCGCCTCGGCGCGCTTGCGTTCGATCCGCTCGGGCGGCTGGTGCCTGAGCCAGTCGTCGAATGCGCGATAGTGGTCGCGCACCGCGCCTGCGCCGTCCGCCGTCATCTCGTTGAAAAAGTCTGTCATGGCCGCCTTCCGTGATGTCGACACGGAAGTCGTATCAAGAAGCGTGCCAGCGGAATACGGCTGCGCTGCACGATTCCGGTGCAGGCGGTTCCGCGGCTTGACATCGCCCGCACGCACAGTAAGATCGCAGGATTCACCAAGCCGTACATACGATGACCCCTGTCTTTGCTTCTCCCCTCGTCCTGTTCGTCGCCTTCCCGGGCATGGGTCTGCTCGACCTGACCGGGCCGCAGACCGTGTTCTGGTGCGCCGCCAAGCGGATGGCGGAGCGGGGCCTCGTGCCGTACGAACGGCACACGGTCAGCGTGGACGGTGGCCTCGTGGTGACGGCCGAAGGCGTCGCGCTCGACACGCTGCCGGCCGCGCAGTTCGCGGGGCGCGCGATCGACACGATCCTCGTGCCCGGTG
>NZ_JBKYMO010000592.1:0-3092 GCF_047302915.1 Massilia sp. CT11-108
CGATGCCGGCGTGCCCGACGTGCCGGTGGCCGTCAACCTGTCCGGCAAGCAGTTCCTGGGCACGGACGTCGTGGCGCGCGTCGGCGCCCGGCTGCGGGGATAGGGCCGGCCGCCGCGCCGGCGGATGCGCCGCCGGTGGCCTGACGCGGCCTGTCATATTACGGCTACAATAGGAAGCCTTGCACCACGACAAGCCCCGTCCGCGACCCCACCATGCCCCTGCGCTTCCTTCTCCTCGACGACAATCCCGACGACCGCCTGCTCGCCCGCCGCGAACTCGAACGCCATTTTCCGGAGTGCCGGTCGACGGAAGTGGGCGACCGCGCAGGCTTCGAACAGGTCGCCGAAGCCGGCTTCCCGTTCGACCTCGTTATCACCGACTACCAGATGCGCTGGACGACGGGCCTGGACGTGCTCAAGCTGATCAAGGCGCACGTTCCGCAACTGTCCGTCATCATGTTCACCGCGACGGGCACCCAGGAGATCGCGGTGGAAGCCATGAAGCACGGCCTGGACGACTACGTCATCAAGAGCCCGCGCCACTACGCGCGGCTGCCCGTCGCCGTGCGCACCTGCCTCGACCGCACCGAGATCCGCTCGCGCGCCATCCGCAGCGAGACGCGGCTCGCATCGCTGCTCGAGAACATCCAGGTGGGCGTCTTCCGCATTTCCCTCGAAGGGGAGATCGAGGAAGGCAACCGCGCGTTCTGGAGCATGCTGGGCCTCGGGTCCGGCGAATTCACGAAGGCGGCGCACCACCCGCTGATCGAGGACGTGCGGCAGCACATACCGGAACTGAAGGCGACGCTGGATGCGGCCGACCTGCAGCTCGACGCGGGCGACCTCGACATGGGCGGCCGCGCCTTCAAGGTCAAGCTCGTGCGCGTGCGCGTGAACGGGCACGACGCGGTCGACGGCATCGTGGACGACGTGACGTCGCTGCGCCGCGCCGAACTGGAGATCCTGCGCCTGAACGCCGACCTGGAACAGCGCATCGCCACGCGCACGCGCCAGCTGCAGGAGGCGAACGAGGCGCTGGAGACGTTCGGCTTCTCCGTCTCGCACGACATGCGCGAGCCGCTGCGCACGATCCAGGGCTATGCCAATGTCCTCAAGCAGGATTTCGCCGAGGGCCACCTCGACAAGGCGAGCCTGTACATCGGCCGCATCGAGGCCGTCGCGCACCGCGTCGACACGATGGTGTCCGACCTGCTCGAATTCGCGCGCCTGTCGCGCACCGAGATCGCCACCGAAAACGTCGTCGTCACCGAAGCGCTGCACGAAGTGACGGCCGCGCTGCACGCCGAGATCCAGCAGGCGAAGGCCCTGCTGCAGATCGACGTGCCGGACGGCCTGACCGTGCGGGCGCACCGCCAGACGTTCGTGCAGGCGCTGACGAACCTCGTGTCGAACGCCGTCAAGTTCGTGCGGCCCGGCGAGACGCCCGTCGTGCGCATCGGCGCCGGCGCAGCGGGATCGATGGTGCGCGTCACCGTGGCCGACGACGGCATCGGCATCGCGCCGCCGGCCCAGGCCCGCATCTTCAACGTGTTCGAACGCCTGCACAGCGAGGAGGAATACCCGGGCACGGGCATCGGCCTCGCGATCGTCAAGAAGGGCGTCGAGCGCATGGGCGGCCGCGTCGCCGTGGAGTCGGCGCCGGGCAGCGGGGCCACGTTCGCGGTCGACCTGCCCGCGCCGCCGGAGCCTGTGTGACGTTCGCCGCCCTCCTCGTCGACGACAGCCCGGACGACCGGGCGCTCGTCGCGCGCGAGCTGGGGCGGCATTTTCCCGACGTCCGCATCACCGAGGCCGGTAGCCCAGAGACGCTGGCCGCGGCGCTCGATGACGGCCGCTTCGACATCGCCATCACGGACTACCGCCTGCGCTTCACGGACGGCATCACGGTCCTGCGCGAGCTGAAACGCCGCTTCCCCGCGCGTCCCGTGATCATGTTCACGGCGAGCGGCAACGAGGAGATCGCCGTCGAGGCCATGAAGGAAGGCCTCGACGACTACATCACCAAGACGCCCAAGCACTACCCGCGCATCGGCTATGCGGTGCGCGCCTGCCTCGACAACGTGGCGCAGCGCGCGCGGGCCGAACAGGCGCAGGCGCGCCTGGAGATCGCGCTGCGGTCGGCCGGGATGGCGACGTGGCAGTACGATCCGCGCGACCGTACGATCGCCGCCTCCAGCGACCTCGGGCCGATGCTGGGCCAGCCGCCCGGCCATGCGCCGGCGACCGTGGACGCCTGGCTGGCCGACATCCACGACGAGGACCGGCCCCACGTGATCGACGCGTGGAAGGCCGCGTTCGCGGGTGCGGACCACTACCGCATGCAATACCGCTTCCGCGGCGCCGACGGCAACGTGCGCTGGATCGCGTCGAGCGCGCGCGTGCTGCGCGGCGCGGACGGCAAGCCGTCCATGGTGATCGGCACGGCGCGCGAAGTCACGGCCGACATCGAGACGCGCCAGAACCTGGAACGCAAGAGCGGGGAACTGGAACGGGCCGACCGCCAGAAGAACGAGTTCCTGGCGATCCTCGCGCACGAGCTGCGCAACCCGCTGGGCGCCGCGCGCTATTCGATCGCGCTGCTGCGCCAGGCCCCGGACGACGCCGCCGTGCGCGCCCGCGCCACCGACGTGATCGACCGCCAGATCGGCCACATGGCGAAGATGCTGGACGAGCTGCTGGACCTGAGCCGTATCGCCCACAACCGCATCGAACTCGAACGGGCGCCGCTCGACGTGCGCGGGATCGCCGAACTCGCGTGCGAGAACGCCCTGCCCACGCGCGCGGGCAAGGGCCACGACCTGCGCCTGTCGCTGCCGGCGGAACCGGTCATGGTCGTCGGCGACGAGGTCCGTCTCACGCAAGTCGTCGCCAACCTGCTCGTCAATGCCGCCAAGTTCACGCCGACGCCGGGACACATCGAGGTGCGCGTGGCGCGCGAGGACCTGGACGCGGTGATCGAGGTCGCCGACGACGGCATCGGCATCGCGCCGCACCGGCTGGACGGCGTGTTCGAGATGTTCTCGCAGGGCGACACGAAGGCACACGGCGGCACGCCCGGCCTGGGCATCGGC
>NZ_JBKYMO010000593.1:0-3076 GCF_047302915.1 Massilia sp. CT11-108
TTTCGTCGCCTGCGTATTTTTTTAAAAACACACCGCCCCCTGCCCCGGGGCTGGGCGGGGCTGTCCGCCTTCGCCGCCGCGGTCGCCGTGCTGGCCTGCTGCGCGTTCTGGATCCTGACCGGCTGGCCGGCCGGTCCCGCCGCCCCGATGATGACGGCCGTGCTGTGCTGTTTCTTCTCCACGCAGGACGACCCCGTCCCGTTCATCAAGACCTTCATGTGGTACTCGATCTACGCGATCCCACTGTCGGCCCTGTACCTGCTGGGCATCCTGCCGGCCGTGCACAACTTCGAGTCGCTCGTGCTCGCGTGCGCCCCGACCTTCCTCGCGCTGGGCGTCTTCCTCGCGCGTCCCTCGACGTTCGGGCGCGCGATGCCCTTCCTGTTCGCGATCTGTGGCACGCTGGCCATGGTCGACACGCACAACGCCGACATGGTGTCCTTCGTGAACAGCACGCTGGCGCAGGTGGTCGGCTACATCGCGGCCGCCGTCACGACGAGCGTGTTCCGCCGCGTGGGCGCCGGCTGGACGGCACGCCGCCTGCTCAAGGCCGGTTGGAGCGAGCTGTCGCGCATGGGCCAAGGCGAGCGCGTGCCGTCGCTGCCGGAATTCTCGGCCAGGATGGTTGACCGCGTGGGCCAGCTGACCCCGCGCCTGGCATTGGCCGGCAAGGACCAGGACCTGCAGGCCGTCGACGCCCTGCGCGACCTGCGCATCGGCCTGAACATGACCCTGTTGCAAAGCGTGCGCGCCCGGCTGGGCCGCGGCGAAGCGGCCGTCGGCCCGCTGATGAAGCAGCTGTCGCGCCATTTCGCGCTGCGCCCCAGGGTCGACGCCGGCTGCGAACGCAGCCTGCTGGACACGCTCGACAACGCCCTGCGCGCCATCTGCGCCGGCGAACGCGACGCGGCCCAGCGCGAGGCGCTCGCTGCCCTCACCGGCATGCGGCGCGACCTGTTTCCCAAGGCGGCGGCATATCAGCCGTCGCTTGCAACTGCAATCTGAAAGGAGATCCGATGATCGGCGAAGTCAGCATCTACGGCCTCTACGTTCCTCCGCTCCTGCTGCTCACGCTGGCGGCGCTGGTGGTCTCGCGGCTCATCAACCTGGTCCTGGCGAAGACGGGCTGTTATCGCGTCGTCTGGCACCCGGCCCTGTTCGATTTTTCCCTGTTCGTCATCGTGCTCGGCGCACTGACGTATTACACACGCAACTGGTCCTGAGATGGCTATGAAAACTATTTTGTCGACAATTGGCCGGGTAAGTATCACGGCGGCGGTGACTGCGGGCGCGGTCTACGCGGGCTGGCAGCTGTGGCGCCATTACGAGGTCGAGCCCTGGACCCGGGACGGCCGCGTGAAAGCCTATGTCGTGCAGGTCGCGCCCGACGTGACGGGCCAGGTGACCAAGGTCTACGTGCACGACAACCAGCAGGTGAAGGCCGGCGAGGCACTGTTCGACATCGACCGCGCCCGTTTCGAACTCGCCTTGCGCCAGAGCGAAGCCCAGGTGACGGCAGCCCAGGCCGCGCTGGCCCAGGCGCTGCGCGAGAACCAGCGTAACACCCAGCTCGACGACCTCGTGTCGCAGGAAACCCGGGAACAAGGGCAGACCCGCACCGACCAGGCCCGCGCCACGCTGGCCCAAGCCATCGTCAACCGCGACACCGCCAAGCTGAACCTCGAACGCACGCGCGTCGTCTCCAGCGTGAACGGCATCGTGACGAACCTCGACCTGCGCGAAGGCGCGTACGCCACCTCGGGGCATCCGGTGATGGCCGTCGTCGACAGCGGCTCGTTCTACGTCGAAGGCTATTTCGAAGAGACCAAGCTGCCCGGCATCCAGCTCGGCGACCAGGTCGACGTGACGGTGATGGGCACGCGCCAGCCGATCCGCGGCCACGTGGAGAGCTTCGCCGAAGGCATCACGGACCGCGACCGCAGCACCGGCGCCAACATGCTGCCGAACGTGAACCCGACCTTCAACTGGGTCCGCCTCGCGCAACGCGTGCCGGTGCGGATCGCCATCGACCAGGTGCCGGCCACCGTGCGCCTCGTCGCCGGGCAGACGGCGACGGTGAAGGTGTTGCCGGCTTTGGCTAAACCTTTGGCCAAGCCTGCGGCCAAGGCAATGGCTGCCGTTCCCGCCGCGACTACCACGCATAAATCGTCATGAACCGCTACCGATCCTCCGTCAAGAAAGTCTTCACGCTGTCGCTGCTGGCGGCCGCGCTCGCCGCCTGCACGACGGTGGGCCCCGACTACCACGTGCCGAAAGAGGCCGTGATCAAGCGCGACGCGGCCAACGCCCCGTTCATGGGCGCGGCCGAGCAGTCCTTCAAATCCGAGCCGCTCCCGGCCGACTGGTGGCGCCTGTACCAGGACCCGCTGCTCGACAAGCTGGTCGCCAGGGCCTTCGCCAACAATGCCGACCTGCGCGTGGCCGCCGCCAACCTGCAGCGCGCGCATGGCGTGCTGGAAGAGGTCGAGGAAAAGAAGCGCCCTGAAGTCGAGATGGGCGCCGCCCCGCAATACGGCCGGATCGCCGGTGCCCAGCTGGGCATCCCGGAACAACTGCCTACCGACGGCCTGTACGACGCCGACGTCAAGATCGGCTACACGCTCGACCTGTGGGGCCGCATCCGCCGCGCCGTCGAAGCGTCGGAAGCGGACGTCGAAGCCGCGCAGGCGGCCAGCGACCTCACGCACGTGATCGTCGCGGCCGACACGACCCGCGCCTATGCGGAAGCGTGTTCGGCCGGCTACCAGCTGAAAGTGGCGCAGGATTCCGTCGATCTGCAGCGGAAGTTCGTGAATCTCACGGCCGAACGCGTCAAGCGCGGCCGCGGCATCGCCATCGACACCACCCGTGCACAAGCCCAGCTCGACCAGTTGCGCGCCAACCTGCCGCCGCTGGAAGCGCGCCGCCGCACGGCGCTGTACCGTCTGGCTGTTTTGACAGGTGAAGTGCCGAGCCAGTTCCCGGCCGAGGTCGCTCAATGTTCGACGCCGCCGCGCGTGGCCGCGCTTGACGCGTTCGGCCGTGAGATTCACGAACTTCCGCTGCAGATCGACGG
>NZ_JBKYMO010000594.1:0-3066 GCF_047302915.1 Massilia sp. CT11-108
TGGCGATCCGACCCGTGCCACGGCGGACCTGGGCCGCATCGGCGCCGGGCGCATCGTCGATGCGTCCGTCGCGGCGATCCGTGCCGCCCGCGAACCGTCTTCGAATTCCTCCCGTCGAAAGTAAAGAGTCATCGTGTCCTCCAAAACCACCATCGGTGCCGTCCTGGCCCTGGCCGTCGTGGCTGGCGGCGTCGTCGCGTCGCGCTTCGTCGATGCGACCGCGACCGCGTCCGCGCCTGCGCCCGCCATCAAATCTCCAGCCGTGGTCTCCGTGCCCGGCATGCCCCGCGTCGTCGATCCGCACAACGTCTACAGCGAGATCAGGCAGCTGAGCCCCGCAGTGAAAGGCGACCTGGAACGCGTGTACGTGCCGAACCTGCGCTCGAACGACGTCTACGTCATCGATCCGGCGACGCTGAAGGTCGTCGACCGCTTCAAGGTGGGCCGCAGCCCGCAGCACGTGATCCCGTCGTGGGACCTGCGCACGCTGTGGGTCGCGAACAACGCCGAGCGCACGGGCGACGGCAGCCTGACGCCGATCGATCCGCGCACCGGCAAGCCCGGCGCGAACGTGCCCGTCGACGATCCGTACAACATGTATTTCACGCCGGACGGCAGGTCGGCGATCGTCGTCGCGGAAGCGCGCCACCGCCTCGACTTCCGCGATCCGCACACGATGGCGATGCAGTACGCGATCGAGGTGCCCAAATGCGGCGGCATCAACCATGCCGAGTTCTCGATCGACGGCCGCTATGCGCTGTTCACGTGCGAATTTGACGGCAGCCTCGCGAAGATCGACCTCGTGGAGCGCAAGGTGCTCGGCTACCTGAAGCTGACGATGCCGTCCACGCGCTTCCGCGAAGGCGTCGACCCGACGGCGCCGGGCGCCAGCGAGATCTGCACGTCGAAGAAAGGCATGCCGCAGGACGTGCGCATCGCACCGGACGGCAAGCGCTTCTACGTCGCCGACATGGACGCGGACGGCGTGCACGTCGTCGACGGCGACAACCTGACGCAGATCGGCTTCATCCCCGTCGGCCTCGGCACGCACGGCCTGTACCCTAGCCGCGATGGCAAGTTCCTGTACATCGCGAGCCGCGGCACGCACCGCATCCACGGCAAGCCGAAGGGCAAGGGCAGCGTGGCCGTGCTGGACTTCGCCACGGGCAAGATCGTCGCCAACTGGCCCGTGCCGGGCGGCGGCAGCCCGGACATGGGCAACGTCAGCGCGGACGGCAAGTGGCTCTGGCTGTCGGGCCGGTTCGACGACGTCGTCTATCGCATCGACACGAATACGGGCGCCATGCAAAAGGTGAAGGTCGGCGGCGAACCGCATGGCCTGACGGTCTGGCCGCAACCTGGCCGCTACTCGCTGGGCCACACGGGCAACCTGCGCTGATCCGCGCGCAGGTGGTGCCAGTCTGACAACGCTACGTTGCGGATTGGCGACGGCGGGACGGAATCTGATTAATTGGTGTCTAGGTCATTTCCGCTAGGCATTAATGGTTTCTATAATTAATCAGATCCACTAACGTCCCGCCCATCATGCTAAAAAATATCACCATCAAAGCGCGCCTCATCTTCGTGATCGCGCTCCTCGGCCTGGAACTGATCGTGGGTGCCACGGTCGGCCTGGTCAGCCTCGGCCAGGCCAACGGCCAGATGCAATCCATGTATTCCGACGGACTCGTCTGTGTGGGCGAGCTCGACAAGATCGTCCGCGCCATGGACGAGAACCAGGTCAACCTGGCGCGCGCCCTGACGGCCGAACCGGGCAAGGTCGCCGGCCTCGTCGACGACATCGCGCGCAATGATGCAGTCATCGACACGCAGTGGAAGGCGTACATGGCCACGGCGATGTCCGGCCATGAACAACAGGAAGCCCAGCGCTTCATGCAGCTCAAGACGAAGTTCCTCGACGAGGCCCTGCGACCGATCGTCGCCGCCGTGCGTGCCGGCGACACGGCGCGCGGCACGGCGCTCGTGCACGGCCCGATGGGCGAGCTGTTCCGCCCCGTGAAGGCGTCGATCGACGCGCTGATCAAGATCCAGCTGGACGAGGCGGCCGCTGCGAACCAGCGCGCGCAAACGATGTACGAGATCGTGCGCTTCGTCTGCCTGTCCGGCATGGTGCTGGGCCTGATCCTGGCCGGCTTCGTGGGCGCCATGCTGATCAAGAGCATCGTGCGACCGCTGGACAAGGCCGTGCGCATCGCCGGCGCCGTCGCCGACGGCGACCTGACGCAGGACATCCCGGTCCGCGGCCGCGACGAGACGGGTCAACTGATGCGCGCGCTGAGCGAGATGAACGCGGGCCTCGCGCGCATCGTGGGCCGCGTGCGCGCGTCGACCGATACCATCGCTTCGGCCTCGGGCCAGATCGCGAGCGGCAACCTGGACCTGTCGGAGCGCACGGAGCAGCAGGCCGCGTCGCTGGAACGCACGGCCACGTCGATGGAACAGCTGACGTCCACCGTGCGCCAGAACGCGGACAACGCGCGCCAGGCGAACACGTTGGCGCAGTCGGCGTCGGACGTGGCGGCCAAGGGCGGCACGGTGGTGACGCAGGTCGTTGCGACGATGGGCGCGATCAACACGTCGGCGACCCGCATCGCGGACATCATCGGCGTCATCGACGGCATCGCGTTCCAGACGAATATCCTCGCGCTCAACGCGGCTGTCGAGGCGGCGAGGGCGGGCGAGCAGGGCCGCGGCTTCGCCGTCGTGGCATCGGAAGTGAGGAATCTGGCGCAGCGCAGCGCCGCCGCCGCGAAGGAAATCAAGGCGCTCATCGACGACTCGGTGCAGAAGGTGCACCACGGCTCGGAGCTGGTCGATCAGGCCGGCGCGACGATGGGCGAGATCGTCGGCAGCATCAACCGCGTGACGGACATCATGTCGGAGATCATGGCGGCCAGCGAAGAGCAGTCGTCCGGCATCGAGGAGGTGAATCGCGCCATCGTCCAGATGGACCAGGCCACGCAGCAGAACGCGGCCCTCGTCGAGCAGGCGTCGGCGGCCGCGCAGCAGCTGCGCGAGGAAGCCGACGGCCTGGCGCTGGCGGTC
>NZ_JBKYMO010000595.1:0-3051 GCF_047302915.1 Massilia sp. CT11-108
CCTGCGCGTCGATCACGACGTGGTACGGGCCCGCCAGCTCGATCGCGCTGAATGCCGTGATTGCACGCCGTTCCGTGGCATTGCCGGTCTCCTGCGGCTGGGCGAACGAGGCGGGCATCGTGACGAAGGCGCCGGCCGCGAGCGCGGCGGCCAGGACGGTGAGCTTGAGGGCGTTTTTCATGGTGTCGTCGTGGTTGTCTGCGGCAGCGCCGGGAGACTGCACGATACGGCAGGCAGAACGCCGATGCAGCCGGCTTTCGACGAATGCGCGAAAACGGGGGACAGGCTGCGCAAAACAAGGAGTGGATGGCGTCGCTGTCATCCCCGCGAAGGCGGGGATCCATACGGCGCTGACTGGGATGCTCGGCATGGGTTCCCGTTTTCGCGGGAACGACGGGTTACTTGACGGCCGTGACCGTGAAACCGGCCTGTGCGAGATCGTCCAGCAGCCCCCCGCAATCCGCATCGTCGTGCCGCGCCGCGAACAGGTTGCGCACGGGGACCACGTAGAAATGCGTGCGGCCGTCCGCCACCTTCGCCATGCGTGCGATCCAGGCGCGGTTGCGCGCGCACACGAGGCCCGCGTCCAGCGGCGCCAGCCTGGTCAGCAGACTCCCGTCGGACGGCGCGCGGCCGTGCAGCAGGGCGTCGAAGTCGCGCGTGAGGCGCGCCGTGGCCGCCGGGGAGGGCGGCGCACTGTCCACGACGTCCAGCAGCATCGTCGTGCGGCGCGGGCCGGCGGCGCAGTAGGCGTGCATCATGCCCGTGCGGTAATCGATGTCGTGCACGGGGATGTCCGGACGCGCGCGCACGAGGGCTTCGGCGACGTTGCCGCCTTTGTTGTGGTCTGGCGCGGCGGACGCGAGCGCGGCCACCTGCATGCGCGCGAACTGCAGCAGCGTGAATTCGTCGCTCATCTCGATCAGGCGCGCCCAGGACTGCGCCTGCGTGTCCGGATCGGGCGCCTTCGCGAGCGCCTTGACGTCGAGCGCGTCGCGCCGGGCCATGTCGGCCTGCAGCGCGAGCGTGAGGATGCGCTGGCGCGCGTCGTTCAGCATGGCGATGCCTTGCTCGTCGAGCTGGCGCAGGTCGCATCCGGGTGCCGCGGGGCCTTCCTCGCCATCGTCCACGCCCTCGACCGCCAGCGTGGCGGACGCGCGCAGCGCGGGCAGCACGGCGCGGGTGTAATAGGCGTCGAATTCGGCCGGCAGGCCGGCGGGCGTCGCGGCGAGCACGTACAGCGTGGTCATGCCATGGCCTTCGACCGCATGCGTGGCTTTCCAGAGACGCGGCGTGGCGGCATGCGCCGTACCGGCCGCCAGGGTGAGCAGGCACGCGAAGATGCGAGGGAGGAGGGCGGTCGTCATGCCGGAATTATAGCTACGGATTGCTTGGCAGCATGACAACCGCGACCTGCTGCAGATGTGGTTGGAGCGCAACGACGGCGCCTGCCGGGCCATTGCGCGTACCCCATCCCGACGCACGCCTGGTGCCCGGCCGTGGCCGGAACGGAGGGCGAATGTCATAATGGGTGCTCGTCAAGGAGATCATCGTGATTCGCTACATGGGCACCCGCAAGAATGCGGAAGGTGCCTCCGTCTATATATTCATCGTCAACGGCATGGAAAAGGAAGTGCGCGAGCACGCGCTCAAGCAGCATCCAGGCTGTTACGAGGCGCTGCCGGCCTCGGTGAAGGCGAAGATCGCCGCCAACCGCGCATGGTTGGGAAAATTGTAGGCCTGCTGGCTGCCGCACTGGCGCTCGCCGGGCCCGTGCACGCGCAGACCCAGGACAAGCCGCCGTCCACGTTCGGCCCCGTCATCGGCGCGGCCCTGCTGTGCCACGACCATCTCGACAACAAGTATTTCTATACCTGGCTGAAGACCCATTTCGGCCCCGCGTACAAGCACGAAGGCGGCGCGTACTGGTTCCGCACGGGCGAGACGATCCTGTGGGGCGCGCCCGTCACCGAGGTGATGGTCAGCGACGACACCAGCGAATGGGTGTTCGTGGGCGCCGTCGCCGACGTGGCGCCGGACGAACTGGAGCAGGCCGTCCGCAAGGCGGCGGGCGTGCGCCACCTGGCGGCCGATGCGTCGCCTTACCCTTTGCGCGTATCCGTCCCCGGCAGCACGATCGCTTACTACAATGCCAAAAGCAAAATATACTGCGCGAAGTTCAAACCGCTGCCCCCGCGCCGGTAAGCTTTTGGTATTGACATGTACACAAACTACTTCCACTTAAAACAGGCGCCGTTTTCCATCGCGCCCGATCCACGTTACCTGTTCATGAGCGAACGCCATCGCGAGGCGCTCGCGCACCTGCTGTATGGGATAGGCAGCGGCGGGGGCTTCGTGCTGCTCACGGGCGAGATCGGCGCCGGCAAGACGACCGTGTGCCGCTGCTTCATCGAGCAGGTGCCGGACGACTGCCGCCTGGCCTATATCTTCAACCCGAAGCTGACGGTCGAGGAATTGCTGCAGACGATCTGCGACGAATTCCGCATCGCCGTGTCGTCCGCGGCGGGGGTGAAAGCCTATGTGGACGCGATCAACGCCTACCTGCTCGACAGCCACGCGCAAGGCCACAACAACGTGCTCGTGATCGACGAGGCGCAGAACCTGTCGGCCCAGGTGCTGGAGCAGCTGCGCCTCCTGACGAACCTGGAGACCAGCGAGCGCAAGCTCCTGCAGATCATCCTGATCGGCCAGCCGGAACTGCGCACGATGCTCGCGCGGCCGGAACTGGAGCAGCTGGCCCAGCGCGTCATCGCCCGCTACCATCTCGGCCCGTTGTCCGCCGAGGAGACGAGCGCCTATGTCGCGCACCGCCTGGCCGTCGCGGGCGTGCAGGCCGCGACGCCGGTTCCCGCCGCGCTGGCGCCATTGATCCACCGCCTGACGGACGGCGTCCCGCGCCGCATCAACCTGTTGTGCGACCGCGCGCTGCTTGGCGCCTATGTCGAGAACAGCCGCGACGTCACGCCGGCGATCCTGCGCCGTGCCGCGCGCGAGGTGTTCGCCGGCGACGATGCGAGCGCCGGCGAACAC
>NZ_JBKYMO010000596.1:0-3036 GCF_047302915.1 Massilia sp. CT11-108
GCCCACCCGCATCGGTCATCTCCCGCGGCATCCCCAGATGGTCCGTATGCAAATGCCGCAGCTCGGCCCGCGCCGCGCCCTCCCGACCAGCGACAGCATCCATCCGCGCCAGCGGCACAAACGCATCCTCGCCATACACGCACGTCCGCGAATGACTCCCGCACTGCTCGCTGAAACAAGCCATCATGAGTCATGAGCCACAATTCGTTTCCCAAGAAACTCATAAAAATTCTCTGCATACAGAATGTGCTCTCCCGACGGAAGCCTGAGATATATCGAACATTCGCCGTCTTTGAAATTCATATAGTCAAAGAAGAAAACTTCGCCAAGATCAGTTTCGCTAATGACAAGTTTTGAATCATCAAGCAAGCCAGCCTTGCGATTCATTAAGTGGCGAAAAACTATGTCTCCCCCATTAGCCGACTCGAAAGGAATTCCGTAAATGCTATAAATCTCTTCCCCTCCGACTTCACCGCCTGCATATCGTTTGAGAAACCATTTATATGATTCCGGCAATTTGCGGTTTAGTGCATTTTCTGCATTTGCCAGCCATTCATCCTCGACCGCATCGGACGATAATCCAAAATTAATGATCGACTGATGGGCCGCGATCAATTCCTCAACTCCCGCTGCTGTTAAAGGTGTACTCACAATCTGTTGTGCCCCATACCCCTCGGATCTCCCCGCTCTGCACATAGTTTGAGAAACCATTTGTACAATCGTGGCAACTCACGATTTAGCTTTTCTTCCGCCTTCATAAGCCATTCATCGTTGACCGCATCAGAGGGTAACCCAAAATTAATTACCGATTGATGGGCAGCAACTAATTGTTCCACCTCTGCCGCTGCCAAAGAGACCATTATCGTCGTCATGCAACTTCGTCGAGTTCGCAAGCTTCGACTTGGCGCCCAATGACGTAGCACTGTCCGTCCTCGCGCACTTCATCCAGGGAGCTCGGATCGCCAGCCAGACTGTAATCGCCGTCAATATCAATACACCACAAATCTCCAAAGTTAAGCAGTTTCACTCCGGAGGATATGGAATTAAATTGATTTCCCTTAACTTTTGCAACGAGCTCCTCGACGTCTCCAACCACCACTTTAACCTTGCGCCAAACGTTGCCGTCCAGCTTATGATTTCGAGCGTAAAGAACTATTTCTGCAGCGAGCGGCTCGTTAGATGTGTAAAAGTACCTGAACGATAAAATTAGACCGTCGTCAAAACGCCCATCCTGGCACTCAAGCAATAGCAGAAGAAACGGCCGGAACTATTCGTCAAGCGCATCTACGATCAAACGGGACTCGACACTTTGCGTCTTTCTGTTACGGCCTCAGCAACGATGCGCAAGAATGGAGTCCAGTCGCAGACGTGCGCCGTCCTGCAGAACTTCGCTGATATTGCTTTTTTCACGCACGCATTCGACAACCATTTTTGCGAGATTATTGGACGCAACGTCTTCGAAAACAAACTCCAATAGCCCACTCATTAGTCAATAAATCCTGCTGCATGCTCGGCGGCTTGCATGATTATGACATAACCTGCAATGCTGCTCCGGGCACAAATTCTTCGCACACATATACATGGATGGGACTTTCGCCAAAACTCCATTCAATGATCGACTTGATTTCATTCCAGTCACCCCCTCCCAATCCAGCACCAATGCGCGGCATATAAATTTCAGAAATTTCGGCATCGGTTAGAAGTTTCTTTAATCGAGTCATCGAAATTTTTATGGCTGAAACGTCAGCCTTTGACCTCCAGATCCTTTGCGTTCCCAAGTTGTATATTCTGGTCGCACCGTCAGTCCACTCAAAGACATCGCCTAGAACGAAGGCACCAGTCTTGCATAATTCTCGATACCGTGCGTACATCAATGGCCATTTTTCACGAAATGTAACGGCAATGCCTTTCCCCATTGCGCCAGCACAGTTACAACCGTGCGCAAATGCTTGAGGCGAGCTCACTGCAAATATATCGCCTTTGCAAAATATGACGGTCACTGCTTTTTTCCTTCAGCCCAAATTCTCTCAAATGTTTCTCGATCCAATTCTTCCGCCTCTTGATCCGATTCATCAAATTCTGGCTGATCAGTAAAAGGATAATCTTCACTATACTGAGATCCAGGTTCAGCCCAATAAATTTCGGAACCAAACACATCGATTTGCCGAGTGATTAAGTTCTCGGGCGACACCTCGCAATAGAACTTCCCCACTTCACCCTTAAGCGATTCAGAGTAGAAACAATAGTACCGCATCAAAATGTCCTTCCTGTCCGTACGATACGACCCGTCAAATCCATGTCATTTTTGTTCAGTATAAATTGAACATGTTCGCGGAATTCTGTGCCGGATGAATTAAGACCTTGCCTAACCGGAAGACCGGTAATGTCGATCTCAACAAAATTCGTAAGTTTCCCCAACTTTCTAGGATCATTAAACAGGAATCGTGAAGCCTGTCCGCCTGAGATGACTCCATTACCTAGCTGCTCTGCCGACAGCTGCCCCACCGTGCGTGCCCCAACCATTTCTGGCGCCAAATCAGTGAGGTATTGCCCATCGCCGTAACGAGCATGTGTTACTCCTGTCGAAACCCGCAGTTCTTGTGAACTGATAATTCCCCGCATTCCTGCCTCATCAGTGTAATGAAACAGGGTTTGCCTGCCACCAGTATAAGCGGCGCTCGGCAGTCGATCTGCTCCGCCCGCAACTCGGAGACGATTTTATTCGCATCATTCGCGTTACTGGTCTTGCATGGACTTAGACCGAGCGGATCGACCGAGGCTGTTGGATTGGCAGAGTATGCGAAAGTGTTTGCCCCGCCAGACAATCCGATGGGATCAATCGAAACAAATCGCCCAATGTCCGGATCATAATAACGGGACCGGTTGTAATGCAAGCCCGTTTCGCTGTCGAAATACTGCCCCTGAAACCGAACAGGCTGTGCCTCCCCGATCTCATCGGGCGACACCACCTCCGGCGAATCCTGCTGCGCAACCTCAAGTACATTCCCCCACGCACGATACCGCGCAGCCCACACG
>NZ_JBKYMO010000597.1:0-3024 GCF_047302915.1 Massilia sp. CT11-108
TTCCGATGCTTTGCAATTAGTCCTGGCTCGTGTAACCGAGCTCCCAGGCTTCGGTTTCGCGTTTTTACACGGCCTGGACCCGAAGCGGACTGTAGCAGTCAGCCTATCCTGGACACTACGTTGAGTTGCACTAGCTCAGACTTGAACTCACACGACGGTCGCTGACGATAGCTGTCGATGCCCTCACCTAGCCCATGAACGACGATTACTTGCTGCGGCCGGAAACCAGGTTCGTATTGATCCACGATGCCACGTCGGTAACCACGAGGCCGCGTTGGCTGTTGAACGTGCCACGCTTGTCCCAAGCGACGCCCCGTCCTTGAGCGAAGGCTGCACGATACTTGCGCATCATATTGTTCGGCTCGCGTGCCAGTTCGTCCAGCAAATACTCCTCGCTCCAAACCGATCGACTAAAGGGTCGGCCGAGGGAGGACTCCAGTTTGTCCGCAACTTCGCCATAAGTCACAGTATCGCCGGCCAGGAAGACAATCTCGTTCCGGATGCGAGGCGTAGCGAACAAGACCTCAGCAGTCAAGACTCCGATATCATCGGGGGTCGTCACGGTCACAGCAGTGCTTAGACTGCCCAGAGCATGGATTGAATTGTCTTGCAAGTCTACAACGCCGAATTCGGGCTCGAACAGATAGCTCATAAACATGCCAGTTGAGATAATGACCCATTCGGTCATGTGCTGACTGCGCAAAAGCTCACGCACGTCCAACTGCGCATCGAAAATGTCCTGCGGACTGCCCCGTCCAATCACGTCAAAGTCGACGCCGAATTGCCACGGGAAATACCTTGGAATTCGCGCCTGCAGGGCAGCCCGGGCCAACTTCATTGGTGTGTCGACACCAGCCGCGTATCCCGCGCAACCGACGACGGTGTCATAGCGCGCGAACACCACGGCGAGCTCATCGATGGAGCTCTTTACCAGATCGCCTATCACGATCTCAATCCCGAGGTCCCTGATCTCCGAGATATCACGCTGCTTGTCCTTAGAGTTTGACTCAACGGCACTTGCACGCAGCAGGACGCTGATCTTCACCCCATTGATTGCCTTTGCGCGGTTCGCGAGACTGCGCAGCACTGGCAGGCCGAGTTCGCCGGCACCGAGCACGAGAATGTTTTGAGATGTGGCGTTAGGATCTGCTAGGTTCATCGTAAGCGTTGGGAGCTGTTGGCGGTTTTGATCGAACATTGTTGATTCTCCTGTGGATTTGATAGCTGCACTGTAGCGATTGTCGTGATGCAGAAAAAGTAGCACTAGAGGTTTTCAATATGCGAAAAATCCGAATAATCTTGCGTTATAGTGCCGGTTTCGCTAATCGCTTTGAAGGCAACACATGGACCGTGTGCAAGCAATGCAGGTATTTCTTCGCGTAGTCGAAAGCGGGAGTTTCATTCGTGCAGCAGAAACGCTGAGCTTACCCGCGTCGTCCGTGACGGGCATCATCAAGCGGCTGGAAAAACATTTGCAGACACGTTTGCTCAACCGCTCCACCAGAAAGCTCAGCTTGACACCGGAGGGCGAGCAATACTTCCATCGCTGCCGCGCGATACTTGACCTGATTGATGACACGGAATCCAGCCTGCATGGCTCCGCCGAGCGTCCGCAAGGGAGAGTGCGAGTAGATATGCCTGGAGGGATCGCGCATGCCCTCATCCTTCCACAGTTGGCGCAATTCCAAGCGAAGTTCCCCGACATCTATCTAATGATCGGCATAAATGATCGCCAGGTGGACTTGATACAGGATGGCGTCGATTGCGTAATCCGTACCGGTCGCCTCCATGACTCGACCCTGATTGCGCGTCATCTGGGAGAGTTGCGCTGGATCACATGCGCGGCACCGGTCTATCTGAATCAACAGGGCATTCCCAAAAATCTAGAGGATTTGCAACGCCACAGCGCGGTTCACTACTTTGCCAATACAACTCGGCGGACAGGCGAGCTGAATTTCGTGGAGGCCGGAGAGAAGGTTGCTGTGCAAGTTGCCGGCACGGTTGCAGTTAACGAGACTGGCCTGTACATCAAGCTGGGTCTCGCCGGAGGCGGCCTGATGCAATTGGCTGAGATCTTGGTGGTCGACCATTTGCACAGCGGAGACTTAGTCGAGGTACTGGCCGACATGCGACCGGAACCCGTGCCAGTGTCGCTGATCTATCCTCATCATCGCTTTCTCTCTCCGGCCATGCGAGCGTTCGCCGATTGGGCTGCAGGGCTTTTCACGAAGGTCGGATAGGGTATGACAAATCCATATCGTTGACTACTGCAAACTAGTCTTATAGCTTTGCGATGGTCCGCTTTTGGCCGATAGCGGATGGTCGGCACGGCCCAGTGTATCCGGCTGTTGCCTGTAGAACAACTAGGCGGTTTTGTTAGGCGCTCCAACTCCGGCGTCGGGTCAGCGCCCGAACGGCAGCCTGCCCAGCAGGCCGACGAGCGTGCGGGCATGGCGCCCGTCCGGATCGAGCTCGGGATCGAACACGGTGACGGTCATCCCGATGCAGCGTACGTCGGACACGAGGCCGGACAGGATCGCCACGAGATCGTCCGGCGCGATACCCGGCGCACCGGGGCTGTCGACCGCGGGCATCACGGCTTCGTCGAGCACGTCGACGTCCAGGTGGATCCAGAAGCGCTTGTCCAGCCGTTGCCGCGTGCGTTCCAGCACCGCCGGCGGCCCGATCTCGTTCGCCGTGAACACGTCGATGCGTTCGAAACCGGTGTCGTTCACGTCCGCCCAGGCAAAGTCGGGACGCCGCCCGTCCCGCTCGCCGATCTGGACGACGTCGCGATCCCGCACCAGGGGCGACTCCACGCCGGGCCAGTCGGTCATCAGCGCCTCGCCGCGGCCCGTGGCCAGCGCGAGGTCCATACCCGCGACGGCTCCCAGCATGCTGTCCGGGTCGTAGTTGCCCGGGTGGCGGAAATCGCTGTGGCCATCCACGTGGACGAGCGCCAGCGGCCCGCGGCGCCGCGCGCCGGCCAGCGCCCCCAGCCGCCCGCGGGGGAAAACGAAGTGG
>NZ_JBKYMO010000598.1:0-3024 GCF_047302915.1 Massilia sp. CT11-108
CAGCGCCGCGCTGGTGCGCCTGATCGCTGCGCTGGGCGGCAACCCGGCGCTGCTTCCGACGGCCGGCGACGCGCACGCGGGCGTGGACGGCAAGGACTGGGGCTATGGCTTCAACGTGGGCTATCTGTACGCGCCGACGCCGGATACCCGTTTCGGCATCGCCTACCGCTCGTCGATCAAGCATGAACTGAAAGGCGGCGCGCTGTGGGACTTCTCGACGGTGACGAGCGACGCCGTCGTCAACAAGGTGCTGCAGGGCGCCTCGCACCACGCGAATTCCGCGGCGCGCGTGGACGTCAGCACGCCGGAGACGCTGTCGCTGAACGCCTTCCACCAGTTCGATGCGAAATGGGCCGGCATGGCCGACGTGACGTGGACGCGCAACTCGCGCATGCAGGACATCGACATCCAGTTCGTCGGCACCAACGAAGGCGACCTCGTGATCCGCCAGCAGTGGAAGAACACCGTGCGCGTGGCGCTGGGCGCGAACTATGCGCTGAACGACGCCGTGACCCTGCGTGGCGGCATCGCGCACGACGACGCCCCGGTCCGCGGCGACCTGCTCCGCCACGCGGCGCTGCCGGACGCCGACCGCCTGCAACTGTCGTTCGGCGCGAACTGGAAGCTGACCCCGGCCTCGTCGCTGGACCTGGCGTACAGCTGGCTGCACTTCAACGACGCGAGCGGCAACTACACGAACAACTGCAATCCGGTGATGACGGGCTGCACCGGCAACGGCGAGACGACCCGCGGCACGTGGAAGACCCGCATGCAGTTGCTTGGCCTGGCGTACAACTACAAGTTCTGACCACCCGTCATTCCCGCGCACGCGGGAATCCATGCTGAGTGACTTCGGTGCTTCATTATGGGTTCCCGCCTGCGCGGGAACGACGGGATTCCAGAGTTTCGACGAATCGAACCCGACCCGCGCCGCACCCCACACCCCAAACGTCATCCCCGCGCAGGCGGGGATCCAAGTTCTGCATGTGCAGCGATAGCGCGTGCAAATTGGGTTCCCGCCTGCGCGGGAACGACGTGTTTAGAGTTTCGACGAATCGAACCCGACCCGCACCGCCCCCCAATGCCGGCCGCCGATCTCGAGCGGCATGGACAGGTCGTTGATCACCTCCCCCGTATCGCGCAGATAGGTCTGGAACAGGAACGGCTTGCGGTTCGCGGCCAGCTTCGCGCCCACCGGGTCGTCGAAGATGCGTTTATTGCGGCAGTAGACGAGATCGTGGTCGCGCCGGCCCGTCGGGGTCTGCGAGAACTTGCCGTTGTGCGTGGGCGCATAACCCTTGTTGTCGACCGCCAGCGCATACGTGCACCCCGGCAGGTCGGACAGGACGCGGTCGTACAGCGCCTGCAGGTCGCGCTCGACGGCGCGGTCGTAGCCCGTCGTGAAGCGCGGCGGATCCGAACCTTCGATCGGCCGGTAGGTCTGGTCGAAGATGTCCACGCCGCGCGCCAGGTGGCCCGCGAGGCAGCGGCCGACGGCGTCGCGCAGCTGCGTCGTCGCTTCCACGAGGCCGTCGAACGTCGTGCCGCCCGTGCGGAACTCGGCCAGCACGCCCTGCATTTCCTCGGTCGTCGCGCGCACTTCGTCGACGCGGCGCGACGCGTCGGCCATCGATTTACCCGTCTCCGACGCATTCGTCGCCATGTCCGTGACCTGGCGGCCGATCGACTGGCTGATGCTGTCCAGCGACTGCATCGCGACGGCCATCTCGTTGACGGTGCCCGTCATGCGCTCGAAATCGGCGACGAAGGTCTTGAAGTGGCCGGCGGCCAGGCCGACCTCGCGGGCCGACACGTTCACGCCTTCCAGGATCTCCTGGGTGGCGCCGGTGGTCGACTCGACGAGCGTGCGCATCTCGCTGTTGACGCCCGCGATCTTGGTCGTCTCTTCGTTGACCAGCTGCGACAGGCGCCGCACCTCGGCCGCGACGACGGCGAAACCGCGGCCGGCTTCGCCCGCGCGCGCCGCTTCGATCGCGGCGTTGATGGCCAGGAGGTTGGTCTGGTTGGCGATGCGCTGGATGATGCCGCCGAACTCGCTGATCGAGCGGGCATGGTGGTCCAGCTGCCCGACGGTGCGCGCGAAACCATCCACTTTTTCCTCGATCGCGCGCATGCGCGCTTCCAGGTGCGACAACTCGTCCATCGACGCGCGCGCCACGGCCAGGTTACGGCCCGCCGTCCCCGCGATGTCGTCCGTACCGGCCTTCACGCTGGCCGACAGGGCCGTCACCTCGCGCGCCGACGCCGCCAGCTCGCGCGACGCGGTGTACTGCTGGCGCGCCTTGTCGAGCGACTGGTCGACCTCCTTGCGCAGGCGCGCCGCGTTGATCGCCGTGCGGATGCTGCCGTCGCGCGCATTCAGCACGAGGCTGCGCACGCGGGCCGTCATGCCGGACCGTCCGGTTGGCGCGAACGCCGACGCGGACGGTATGAGCGTCGTTTTCAACCAATTCAACATAACTTGTCTCCCGGGTAGTCGGCTCTATTGGTTCACCGGCCGATTTTTTATTAGAGGAAAATATAGCTGCATTCTGGACACATGTCATCATTCGCGAAAAATCAATAGGCTGTCCAGCCAAATCGGGTAGACGCGCGCTATCACGTCGTATTTACCACACTTAATTATCCTAAAATGTCTCTTCGCCAATTCCTTCCCATTCCGCCTTGAAGTTCTCGATCGGTCATCGCTTGTTTGCCTCGGTCCTGCTGGCGATCCTCGCCGTGGCCGCCTGCGCCGTATTCCTGCTGCGCCAGAACGTGGTGGCCAGCTTCGGCGACTACGCCGCCGGCATCGAACTGGACCGCCTGGAAGAGCTGTCAACCACGCTCGCGCGCCGTTACCGCGCCGGCAACGGCTGGGGTTTCATTCCCGCCACCGACCGCCAGGACTGGATCGCGCAGGAGCTCGCGCGCCTGCAGCGGCTGCGCGAGGATGGATTACCTTCCGTCACGCCGGTCGCGCCCGTGCCCCCTGCGCGATCCAGTCCTGGCGGTCGGTGGCGG
>NZ_JBKYMO010000599.1:0-3009 GCF_047302915.1 Massilia sp. CT11-108
CAGGAACACGCCGCGGCCGCGACGTGTTCCTGAACGCGAATTGCGCGCGCTGCCACGCGATCGCGGGCACGCGGGCGCAGGGAAGCATCGCACCCGACCTCACGCACCTCGCGTCGCGCCGGACCATCGGCGCCGGCATGTTCCCCAACAACCGCGGCCACCTCGCAGGCTGGATCAGCGATCCGCAGGCGCTCAAGCCGGGCGTGAACATGCCGGCCAACACCTTGCCCCCCGACGACCTGCAAGCCCTGCTGGCTTACCTGGAGACCCTCCGATGAAAGTATCCGATCCACGCTTCGTTCCGCCGGCCGACCCGGCCGCCGCCACGGCGCTGGAACGCACCTGGCGCGACCCGCCGGGCCTGTACGGCTGGTTCGCCGCGATCAACCACAAGACGATCAGCAAGCGTTTCATGGTCACGACCATGATCTTCTTCCTGCTGGGCGGCGTGCTCGCGCTGCTGATCCGCCTGCAGCTGGCGCAGCCGAACGCCGGCATCGTCACGCCGGCGATGTACAACCAGTTCTTCACGATGCACGGGTCGACGATGATGTTCCTGTTCGCCGTCCCCGTCATGCAGGCCGTGGCCACGTACCTCGTGCCGCTCATGATCGGCGCGCGCAGCCTCGCGTTCCCGCGCCTGAACGCCTACGCGTACTGGATCTTCACCATGGGCGGCATCATGCTGTACGCCGCCTTCTTCGCGGGCGCCGGGCCGGACGCCGGCTGGTTCGCGTACGTGCCGCTGTCCAGCCTGCGCTATTCGCCCGGCAAGGGCGTGGACTTCTGGGCCCAGATGATCACGTTCACGGAACTCTCCGGCCTGATGGAGGCGATCGTCATCATCGCGACCATCCTCAAGCTGCGCGCCCCCGGCATGAGCCTGAACCGCATGCCGTTGTACGTGTGGGCCATGCTCGTGACGTCGTTCATGGTGCTGTTCGCACTGCCGGCCGTCATGCTGGCCAGTACCGCGCTGATCACCGACCGCCTCGTCGACACGCAGTTCTACAATCCCGAGAAGGGTGGCGATGCGCTGCTTTGGCAGCACCTGTTCTGGTTCTTCGGCCATCCCGAGGTGTACCTGATCTTCATTCCGCCGCTGGGCTTCATCTCCGCGATCGTCGCGACGTTCTCGCGCCGGCCCGTTGTCGGCTACCCGGCGATGGTGCTGGCGCTCGTGACGACCGCGTTCCTCGCGTTCGGCCTGTGGGTGCACCACATGTTCGCGACCAACCTGCCGGAGCTGGGCAAGACGTTCTTCACGGCGGCGAGCCTCGTCATCGCCGTGCCGACCGCGGTGCAGATCTTCTGCTGGATCGCCACGCTGGGCAGCGGCCGGGTTTACGTCAGGACGCCGCTGCTGTTCGTGCTGGCGTTCTTCTTCATCCTCGTCATGGGCGGGCTGACGGGACTGATGCTGGCGTCCGTGCCGCTCGATACGCAACTGCACGACAGCTTCTTCGTCGTCGCGCACCTGCACTACGTGCTGCTGGGCGGCGCCGTCTTCCCGCTGTTCGGCGCGTTCTATTTCTGGTTCCCCAAGTTCACGGGACGCATGCTGGGCGAACGCCTGGGCCGCTGGAATTTCTGGCTGTTCTTCATCGGCTTCAACGTGTCCTTCTTCCCGATGCACCTGCTCGGCCTGTGGGGCATGCCGCGCCGCGTGTACACGTATCCGGCCGAGATGGGATGGGGCGACCTGAACCTCGTGTCCAGCATCGGTGCGGCGATGATCGGCGTGAGCGTGCTGCTGTTCCTCGTGAACGTCGTGCGCACGCTGCGACATGGCGCGATGGCGGGCGCCGACCCGTGGGGCGCGGGCACGCTGGAATGGAGCGTGGCGTCGCCGCCGCCGTTGGGCAATTTCGACGTCATCCCCGTGGTGCACGGGCGCTATCCGCTGTGGCAGCCGCAGGTCGAACCGACGCACGTCAGCGGCATGTCGAACGACTGGCGCGAAGTCCTCGTCACGACCGTGGCCGACGCCGAGCCGGACCACCGCCTGTGGATGCCGTCGTCGTCGATCTGGCCGTTCCTGTCGGCGGTGGCGACGACGATCCTGTTCGTCGGCTCCATCTATACGCCCTGGGCCGTCGTCTGGGCCGCCGCGCCGGTGGCGATCGGTGCGACGCTGTGGTTCTGGCCCAGGCGCGCCGTCGTCGAGCAGCGCGTGCATTCGGAGTCCGCACCATGAGCGCGCCCATCGAGAACCGCAAGTCGGGCAAGGAGGCGGTACCGCGCGGTGCGGCACTCGACGTGTCCAACCTCCCGACGTTCGCGTTCGGCACGCGCAGCCCGATGTGGTGGGGCACGATGGGCCTCGTCGCCGTCGAGAGCACCGTGTTCGCGCTGACGATCATGGCCTACTTCTACCTGCGCAGCCACGCCACCGTGTGGCCGATGAGCCGCTTCCCGCCCGACCTGCTGTGGGGGACCGTCAACACGGCGATCATGCTGGCGAGCCTGTGGCCGAACCAGAAGGCGAAACAGGCGGCCGAGCGCCTCGACCTCGCGGGCGTGCGGCTGTGGCTGACCGTGTGCATGCTGGTGTCGGTCGGCTTCCTCACCGTGCGCGTGTTCGAGTTCGGCGCGCTGAACACGCGCTGGGACACCGATGCCTACGGCTCCGTCGTGTGGATGCTGCTCGGCCTGCACACGACGCACCTCATCACGGACGCCTACGATTCGCTCGTGCTGACGGTGCTGATGTTCACCGGGCCGCACGAAGGCAAGCGCTTCGTGGACGTCAGCGAAAACGCGGGCTACTGGTATTTCGTCGTCCTCAGCTGGCTGCCGATCTACGCGGTCATCTACTGGGGCGCACGTTTTTAGGGAGGGACGATGGGAAACTGGCCGGCACTGCTGCTCGCGCCCACGCTGGCGCTCACGAACCTGTCCATCACGTATGCGCTCGTGACGCCCGCGTGCACGCGCCAGTCGATGGTGGCGCCGAACGCCGTCACGGCCGTCGTGCTGGCCGTGTGCGTGTGGATGAGCTGGGCCGCG
>NZ_JBKYMO010000600.1:0-2992 GCF_047302915.1 Massilia sp. CT11-108
GGATCGGGCGGCGCGAGGCGGCGCGCGACGGCGTCATCCTGTATCTCCACGGCGGCGGTTTCGCGGTGCGTGCGGCGGCGGCCGATCGCCGTTACTGTGCCGGCCTGGCGCGCCGTACCGGATGTCCCGTCGTGCAGGTGCCGTACCGGCTCGCGCCCGAGTTTCCATTCCCGGCGGGCCTGGACGACTGCTGCGCCGTCTACGCCGGCCTGCTTGCCGCCGGCATCCCGGCGCACAAGATCGTCGTGATCGGGCATTCCGCCGGTGCGAACCTGGCGCTCGTGCTGCTGATGCGGGCGCGGAACAACGGCTGGCCCCAGCCGGCGGGCTGTATCCTGCTGTCGGCGCCGATCGACCTGACGGCCGGCAGTCCGTCCGCAGCCGCCAACGCCGCGCGCGACAGCATGCAGTCACCGAACATCTGGCCATGGGTGAGGATGACGTACCTGGGAGGCGTCGCGCCGGACCACCCGGACGTGTCGCCGCTGTTCGGCGACTGGGCGGGACTCGCGCCGCTCCACTTCCACGTGTCGGACACCGAGATCATTCTCGACGACAGCACGCGCGCGGTCGAACGCGCGCGCCGGGCCGGCAACCGCGTGACGCTCACCATCTGGCACGACGTGCCGCACAGCTTTTATTACATGAACGCGCTGCGCGAGGCGTGGCGGTGCCGGGCGGAGGTCGTCGCGTTCATCGGCGCGGCCTTGCGGCGGCGATAAAAAATGTCCGCTGTTCAGCGGAGATCCTGGCTTGGGCAGGGAGGGAATCGGTGTCCTCAAACCAGCATCGACTGCTGGGCAAAGATGCCCGCCATCGCGCCTTGCCATGAGGCCGTGGTAACCGAGGGCATTTGGGGATTGGCGAGGTCGCCTGCGGCGTAGATGCCCCGCATGCTGGTTTCGCGGCGCTCGTCGACTTTGAGGGCGATGCCCTGGGGCGTATCGACCGTGGCAAGGCCCAGCGATTCGTGCAGGCGTGCGGATGGCTTGTTGCGCGGGTGCGCGAACAGGATGTCGACCGCGACCTGGGGGCCGGCATCGACTTTGACGATGGTGTTATTGCTCTCGTGACGGTCGATCTCGGTGATGCGGCCATCGACGGCCGGGATGCCGCGGCGTGCCAGATCTGCCCGGATCTCCGGTGGAATGTCATGGCCATCGGCGAAGACCGTCAGGGTGTCGGTCCAGTCGTGATACAGCCTGGCATAGTTATGCGACGGGGGGCCGGACCAGACGAGGCCCCAATGCCGGCCGGCGACTTCAAAGCCGTCGCAATAGGGGCAAGGCACGATGGAGGTACCCCAGCCTTCGGCGAAGCCCGGAATACCAGGCATTTGATCGGCGACGCCGTAGCTCAGGATCAGACGGCGCGCCTTGAGGCTTTCGCCATCGCCGGTGAGGACGGAGAAATCGTCCATGGTGCCAGAGACGCTCTCGGCGCGGGCATTGACCAGTTTGATCATGGGATAGCGCGCCAGCTGTTGCCGCGCCTCCGCCAGGATATCCTGCGGCGGCTTGTGGTCGTGGCCGAGCAGCCCATGCGAATGGCCGGCGAAACGATTGCGGGGCAGGCCGGTATCAAGAACCGTGACCGTGCGGCGGGCACGACCAAGCTGCAGCGCGGCGGCGAGGCCGGCAAAGCTGCCGCCGATGATGATGACGTCATTCATGGTGGTGGGCTCCGTGTTGTCGATGGTTGAGGCTGACTTTGCGGTGGAATGCGCTTGGGCGAGACCGGTGGTGGGAAGCGCGGCCAATTTCGATCACAGTGGTTCGCAAATTTCCGATACCATGCAGTATCTTAGATCGTGAATTAAGATACTGTCAAGTACTGGAAACGACGTGAACGAAAAAAAGCACGGGCGCCGCGGCCGTCCCGCCAACGAAGCACTCGGCCAAACGATAGTCAGCGCCGCAAACGAACTCTTTGTGGAGCTGGGGTTTCAAGCGACGACAATGGACAAGGTCGCCCAGCGGGCGAAGATATCCAAGCTGAGCATCTATCGGCATTTCGACAACAAGGAGGCGCTGTTCAGCGCGGCCATCACGGCCGGCTGCCATCAGTTGTTTGCACCACAGGCCATTCTTGAAGGCGCCGACGGTTCGGCCGAAGATCGACTGATGGCGGTGGGATCATCCCTGCTCCGCACGCTGTTGAGACCAGACGTCCGCAGTGTCGAAGCCATGGTCATGGCCGACAAGACGAATCAAAGCTCGTTAAGCAAGCTCCATTACGAAGCCGGCCCCGCCCATGTCATTGCCCAAATCGAGGCCCTGTTGCGTCAGTTGCACGCGAAGGCGCTTCTGAACGTGCCCGATCCTCGCGGGTCCGCCCGCCTGTTTGCCGCGCTTTTCAAAGGATCCGATCTCCTGATGATCGTACGCTTCGATCAGGCGAGAGCAGCGGACGACAGCGAAATCGAATCCTACTGCCGTTCGGCCGTCACGATGTTCATCGCCGCGCACGGTGGCAACGACCACGCGGGCGGATGACCGAAGCTGCAGCGTAGTCCAGCGAAGTTCGGTGCTGGAGTCATCCTGAAATAAAAAAGGACAGCCTGGGGGGCTGTCCTTTGCTAGCCCGCAGGCTGCCTTCTATTGCTCCGAGAGTTCTACCACCACATGCCGTAGATCGTGGCCAGCACGACGCAGATGACGGCCGAGCCGAGGGCGAACGCGCCGTCGACCTTGAACAGCTTGGTGTCGACGATCAGCCCCTTCACCTTGCCGCGGGCGAACACGGTGCTGAGCAGGACCATGCCCGCGACCACCAGCCAGAACACGATGAACATGCGGTCCAGGAACGGGATCTCATACACGCCCGAGCCGTTGTCGTGGGCGAAGCCGATCGGGGCGAGGAAGGACAGGTCCATCATCCCCGGCAGGAACTTCAGGATGATCGAGAACACGAGGCCGCCCACGGTCGCGAACATCGCGGCGCTGGACGTGGTCTTTTTCCAGAAGAAGCCCAGCAGGAACATGGCCAGGAT
>NZ_JBKYMO010000601.1:0-2992 GCF_047302915.1 Massilia sp. CT11-108
GCCGTCCGCGATGGCGCTCGGCGCGGCGGGCGACGAACCGCTCGCGCGCGCTGGGCTTCAACTGGAACTTCGCGCCCGTGCTGGACCTGAACAACAACCCGCGCAATCCCGTCATCGCGGAACGCTCGTTCGGCGCCGATCCGGATCGCGCCACGGCCCTCGCGCTCGCGTGGATGGCGGGCAGCGGCAGCGAAGGCGTGGCCTGCTGCGTCAAGCATTTCCCCGGCCACGGCGACACGCACGTCGACTCGCACCGCGACCTGCCCACCGTCGACAAACCCTTGCCGGAACTGGAGCGCTTCGAATTCGCGCCGTTCCGCGCGGCCGCGCCGCACGCGCCGGCGGTGATGACGGCGCACATCGTCTACCCCGCCCTCGACGCCGACAATCCGGCCACGATGTCGCGCGCGATCCTGCACGACCTGCTGCGCACGCAATGGAATTACGACGGCGTGATCATCACGGACGGCATGGACATGCACGCTATCGCGCACCGGTACGACGCCGGCGACGCCGCCGTGAATGCGTTGATGGCGGGCGCGGACATGGTAATGGCCATCGGCAGCCGCGACACACAGGAACGCACGATCGCGGCGATCGCCGCCGCCATCGAGGACGGCCGCCTGCCGCTGGCCGACGTGCATGCGCGCCTGGCACGCCTTGACCGCCTCGCGCACACACATCCGGCGGGCGCCGTGCGGTATGCGACGGAAGACGCGGACCGCGCGTTGATGGCGGACGCATGGCGCCGGGCGCTCACGGCGCGCGGCAAGCCGCAGCGTCCCGCACCGGGCAGCAAGGTGCGCCTCGTCGCGCGGCAGGATGTCGTCAGCGACGGCGTGTCGGAAGCGGGCGTGCCGGCCAGCGCCATCGCGGCGATGCTGCACTCGCTGTTCGACGTGGACCTCGTCACGTTCGCGGATGCGGAAACGTTCGACTGGAACGCGCTGCCGCAGGATGGCCGCTTCACGATCCTCGCGTCGACCTCGCGCCGCCGCTACGGCCCGCACGCACGCGCCACCTGGACGCCGGACCTGCACCTCGCGTTGTGGAACCCGTACCAGGCCCTCGACTTCGCCGCGCCCGCGCTGATGACCTATGGCTTCGCACCGCCCGCGCTGGACGCGGTCCGTGCCTGGCTGGCTGGCGGGATCGATGCGGCGGGACAGTGTCCGGTGCCCGGCTTTTGACCTCGGGCGGTAACGCATTGTAACGACCCATACCGACGTCGCACCGCTGGGGCACAATTGCCACGCCCGTCAGCAGTTTGTGGGACAATGCACGCTTTGTCCGAGATCGGCACCCGGCACCGTCGGCGTATGTATTTGCAGTCACTGATAGGTGCAACTTTATCGTCATTAAGAGAGGATTTTTCAATGTCCCAATTCCGTTTCGCCCGCCTTGCCATGATGCTGGCCGCCCTTGGCCTGAACGCCGCGCCGGCCCTGATGCACAGCGCGTCGGCGCAGGACAAGAAAGCCGAGGCGCCCGCGCCGAAGCCTGATTCCGTCCGCCCGGAACTGTACAAGCTGCTCGACCCGGCGCAGATCAAGCCGCTGATGGACGCAAAAAACTATGGCGAGGTGAAGAACCGCATCACCCAGGCCGAAGCGTTCCCGGACAAGACGCCGTACGAGACCTATGTGCTGAACCGTATGAAGTTGTCGCTGGGTACGTCGACGGGTGACGATCAGATGGCGATCGGTGCGCTGGAAGCGATCCTGGCGTCGGGCAAGCTGCCGGACGCGGACAAGGGCAACTTCACGCAGGCGCTGGCCACGATGTACTACAACGCCAAGAATTATCCGAAGGCGATCGAGCTGTACAAGCAGATCCAGGCATCGGGCAAGTCGACGGACCAGATCAACTCGGCGCTGATCCGCGCGTACTACCTGAGCGGCGACTACGCGTCGGCGCTGAAAGCCCAGGAACCGGTGCTGCAGGCAGCGGAACAGGCCGGCAAGACCCCGACCCAGGAAGACCTGCGCCTGTACGCGTCGGCCGCGAACAAGGTCAAGGATGACGCCGCCTACCTGCGCGGCCTGGAAAAGCTGGCCGCCTACTACCCGACCGACGATTTCTGGACCGACCTGATCAGCCGCGGCATCGTGCGCAAGCCGGGCTTCCAGGACGCCAACATCCCTGACGTGCTGCGTCTCGAGTTCGCGGCCGTCAAGCAGATGTCGTCGGACGCCTACACGGAACTGGCCGAGCTGGCCATGAAGGATGGCTTCCCGACCGAAGCGAAGAAGGTCGTCGACGCGGGCTTCGCCGCCGGCGTGCTGGGCACGGGCAGCGGCGCCGCCAAGGACCGCCAGCTGCGCGACCGCGCCACCAAGGAAGCCGCAAGCGATGCGAAAAACATCGCCGCGGGCGAAGCGGGCGCCGCCAAGGCCAAGACCGGTGCCGGCCTCGTCAACCTGGGCTGGGCATACGTCACGATGGACCAGTTCGACAAGGGCATCCCGTTCATCCAGCAAGGTATCGCCAAGGGCGGCCTGAAGTCGCCGGACGAAGCCAAGCTGCGCCTGGGCATGGCCTATGCGAAAGCCGGCCAGAAGGACAAGGCCATCGAGACCTTCCAGCAAGTGAAAGCCGGCGGCGGCCTGTCCGACACGGCCAAGTACTGGATCCTGCTGCTGAACCACCCGACGGGTGCGATGGCGGCCAAGTAATCCCGGCCGGATCACCGGCAGACAGGGCGGCGCGGACTACGGTTCGCGCCGCTTTTTTTTCGTCTGCAAATTCGGGGTCAGAGCACATTTCGCGCCAAATTCGGGGTCAGAGCACATTTCGAATCAATGTCCAGAGCATATCGATCCGTGTCGTCTTGGCGTGCACGACTGCGGCATGACGGTAAGCGAACCCCAGACGGTGTTTGGTATGTGCACTAGCATGCTTCAAAACACATGTCCCAAAAAGTGCTCTGACCCTGAGCCTTCCCCTCAAATTTTGCTCAGATGTCATAGGTAAGCATCATGGAAGTCAGCTC
>NZ_JBKYMO010000602.1:0-2972 GCF_047302915.1 Massilia sp. CT11-108
CCCAGGGGAGATGCCGTCCAGTCCCGCGCGCGCAGGATGCGCTCGCCGCCCGATGCGGACAAGCCGCCGGCAGAATCGTTCATGGTGTCGTGGCCAAGGGTTCCATTCTACGGGGGTCACGCATATCGGGGCATCCCGGGCAGCAGCTTGTCGAGCGTGACGGGATAGTCGCGCACCCGCACGCCGGTCGCGTTGTAGATGGCGTTCGCCACCGCCGCCGCCACGCCGCAGATCCCCAGCTCGCCCACGCCCTTCGCCTTCATCGGCGACGAGACCGGGTCCGTCTCGTCGAGGAAGACGACCTCCTGGTGCGGGATGTCGGCGTGCACCGGCACTTCGTAGCCGGCCAGGTCGTGGTTGACGAAGAAGCCGACGCGCTTGTCGACGACGAGGTCTTCCATCAGCGCGGCACCAACACCCATCGTCATCGCGCCGATCACCTGGCTGCGCGCGGACTTCGGATTCAGGATGCGCCCGGCCGCACACACGGCCAGCATGCGCCGCACGCGCACTTCCGCCGTCGCCGCATCGACGGCCACTTCGACGAAGTGGGCGCCGAACGTCGACTGCTGGTACTTCTTGTCGAGGTCACCGTATTCCATCGTATCTTCGCCGATCACGTCGGCGTCGCGCGACGCATGCTCCAGCGGCAGCGTCTTGCCGCCGGCGCGCACCATGCCGCCGCTGAAATCGGCCTGTGCGGGGTCGAGGCCCAGCTTCTTCGCCACGTTCTCGCGCAGCTTCACGCACGCGGCGTACACGCCGGCCGTCGAGCTGTTGCCGCCCCACTGGCCGCCGGATCCGGCCGATACGGGATATGCGGAATCGCCCAGCCGCACCGTCACGCGCGCCAGCGGCACGCCCAGCATCTCGGCCGCCGTCTGGCCGATGATGGTATAGGTGCCGGTGCCGATGTCCGTCATGTCCGTTTCGACGGTGACGGTGCCGTCGCGCTCCAGGCGCACGCGCGCCGCCGACTTCATCACGAGGTTGTTGCGGAACGCGGAGGCCATGCCGTAGCCCACGAGCCAGCGGCCGTCGCGCGCCTGGCCCGGCTTGGCATTGCGCCTGTTCCAGCCGAAGCGCTCCGCGCCGATGCGCAGCGTGTCGACGAAACGCCGCTGCGAGAACTTGCGGCCCGGCTGTTCCGGATCGACGGTCGTGTCGTTCACGATGCGCAGCGTGACGGGATCCATCTGCAGTTTTTCCGCCAGCTCGTCCATCGCGATCTCCAGCGCCATCATGCCCGGCGCCTCGCCCGGCGCGCGCATCGCATTGCCTTCCGCGAGGTCGAGCACGGCGAGCCGCATCTGCGTGAAGCGGTTCGGGCCCGCGTACAGCAAGCGGGTCTGGTTCACCGCGGTCTCCGGCCCGCCGTCCGGCAGGTCGCCCGACCAACTCTCGTGCGCGATCGCCGTGATGCGGCCTTCGCGCGTGGCGCCGATGCGGATGTGCTGGATCGTCGCCGGCCGGTGCGTCGTGTTGTTCATCATGAGCGCGCGCTGCAACGCGACCTTCACGGGCCGGCCGGCGGCCTTCGCGCCCAGCGCGGCCAGCAGCGCTTCCGACCGGAGGAACAGCTTGCCGCCGAAGCCCCCGCCGATGTAGGGCGACACGAGGCGTACGTTTTCCTCGGGGATGCCGAGCGTCCGCGCCATGTCCTTCTTGCCCCAGTTTATCATCTGGTTGGCGGTGTACAGGGTCAGCGTCTCGCCCTGCCACACGGCCGTCGACGCGTGCGGTTCCATCATCGCGTGCGTCTGGTCCGGCGTTGTATAGGTCGCGTCCAGTTTCACGGGCGCGGATGCGAAGGCGGCCTCGAAGTTGCCGACCTTCGTCGTCGATTTCGCCTTGTCCTTGCTGGCCGGGCCGGCCGCGTTCATCGCCGCTTCCAGGTCGTAGACGCCGGTGACCGGCGCATACTCCACGCGCAGCAGCGCCGCGGCGGCGCGCGCCTGTTCGAACGTCTCCGCGACGATCAGCGCCACGGCCTGGTGGTAGTGCTGGATCTCCGGCCCACCCAGCAGGTGCGCCGTGTTGTACTTGCCCTTGGCGAGCTTGCCCGCGTTTTCGTGCGTGATCACCGCGAGCACGCCGGGCGCGGCCCGCGCGGCACGCGTGTCGATGCGCCTGAGGGTGCCCTTGGCGATGGCCGCGCCGACGACCCAGCCGTACGCGGCATTCGGCGCCACCTTGTGCTGTTCGTACGCGTATGGGGCCGTGCCCGTCGTCTTGAACGGACCGTCGATGCGGTCGGTCGGCTTGCCGATGACCTGCAGTCGGTCGATGGGATTCGAGGTGGCGGGTGTCGTGAATTTCATGGGTGCCTCCTCATGCCTGCCGTGCATCCGCCAGCACGGACGCCAGCGTGCGCTGGACCAGCGGGACCTTGAACGCGTTGTCGTTCGTGACGCGCACACCGGCCAGCAACTGGTCGGTCACGGCCTGCGCGCCGCGCGGCATGGCTGATTCCGCCGCGGTCGTGCAGCCGGATGGCAGCGGTCGCGCACCTTGTGGTAGTAGTGCTTGCCGCCCAGCGGCTTCGGCAAGGTCACCGCCGTGATCAACTCGCCCGGCGCGAGCGTGTTCTCGATGTGCGGCGTGCCGCCCGGCAGGCGATAAAAGTCGGCGATGGGGATCGTGCGCGCCGAGCCATCCGGACGCACCGTTTCCACGCCCACGTCCAGCAGCTGCATCGCAACGGCCATGTCGCTCGGGTGCGTGGCGATGCACGCCTCGCTATGCCCTACGATCGCGAGCTGGCGCGTAAAACCGCCGATGGCCGAGCAGCCGCTGCCCGGCTTGCGCTTGTTGCACGCCATGTTCGTGTCGTAGAAGTAGGGACAGCGGGTGCGCTGCAGCAGGTTGCCCGCCGTCGTCGCCTTGTTGCGCAGCTGCGCCGACGCGCCCGCGAGCAGCGCGCGCGACAGCACGGGATAATCGCGCCGCACGCGCGCATCGGCCGCGAGGTC
>NZ_JBKYMO010000603.1:0-2956 GCF_047302915.1 Massilia sp. CT11-108
GTCCGCGCGGTTGCGCTCGAGGCTGCGCGCGGACTGCGCCTTGATGACGACGACGCCGTCGCGCGTGATGCGCGCGTCCGGCAGCGCGCGCAGGCGCTCCTTCACGTCCGAAGGCAGCGAGGAGGCGCCGATGTCGAAGCGCGCCTGCACCGCATTCGACACCTTGTTCACGTTCTGCCCGCCCGGCCCCTGCGCACGGATCGCGCTGAACTCGACCTCGTCCGGATCGATTGCGACGGGCGGGCGCACGGGCATCAGCGGACCTGGGTGCCCAGGATCGCGCCGCCCGCGGTGCCGTACACGAACGGACCATTCAGCGACGAGCCGTCGGCATAGGTCGTCGGCGTCTGCTGCGTCCAGCTCGACAGGTTGAACGTCGCGTTCGTCCTGAAGCTGTACTGCGGCGCCGACGGATACGGGGACGGCTGCGCCACCTGCGCGCTCAGGCGGTAGACCTGCACGCCGCTGTTGATGTCCAGCGTCTTCTTCGCGGCGCACTGCGCCGGCGTGCGCGCGAGCTTCGTGAAGTAAGCGGAGTTCTGCGGCGCGTACGGTGCCGTCGTGTTTTCCTGGTTGTACGGATTGGCGACCATCTGCGCCTTGACGCTGCCGCGCGGCCCGGACACAAGCACGGCCGTCTCCTCGTCGACGCCGATGCCCAGCACCTGGTCGAACCGCTCGACGCCGCCGGGGCAGCCGTCGCCGATGCGCGAGACGAAGCCGATCAGCCGGCCCAGGCGGTCGCGCGTATTGAAGTGGTCGTCGGTGATCGTCTTTTCCAGGCCTGAGATGCTGATGAAGCTCCCCGTCTGGATGAATTTGCCGGACGACGTGTTGAGCGGATCGATCGTCATGTAGCGGTTGAACGGATTGGCCAGCGCCTCGTCCGACGTGACGGTGTCGTTCAACGCCGCGAACGCATACTGGCCCAGCATCGCATTGCCGGCGCTCGTGCCGCCGATCGGGATGCCCGCGTCGACGGCGCGCTGCAGCGCGGCAGCCAGCGGCGTGCTTTGCCAGTACTGGTAATAATCGGCCTGGTCGCCGCCGGCGATGAAGATGGCACTCGCTTTCGAGATCACGTCCAGCACGAACGGATCCGCGGCCGCGGTGCGGCTCGGGATCACGAGGGTCTCCACCGAGGTCACGCCCAGATCGAGGCCGCCGACCATCTCGTAATTGCGGCTCGTCGTCGTATCGACCGTGCCGAGGCGGCTGTAGACGTACGGGTTGTACGCATCGCTGCCCGTCGCGCGGAGGATGACGAAGCGGCCGCCGGTGGCCCTCGTGATGCCGGCCTGCGCGATCATCCAGCGGAACGCCTCGGCCACGTCGTAGCCGCCGCCCATCAGCACGACGGACGGCGTACAGACCGCCTGCCAGCACGACACCGGTTTTGCACGTACGGGCGCGGCCGGGTTGCCCACGTAGCTGTACGTATATTTGGGACCGGCGTGCGCCGCCTCGGCGGCGAGCAGCGCAGCGATGGCGAGCAAAGAGCGGGCGAGCAATGCAGGGGCGGCCTTGGATTTCAGCGTGGAAGTCATGTAGGCTCCAATGGGCGGTGGGTTCGGAACGGCTGGCTATGGCAGGCTCAGCATATTATCTTTTTTGCACCGCCGGAACCAGCTTCGCTAAGGGACTGCCGGATTTTCGGCATTTGCACCACACGCGGGCGGCGTGTATCGTCATGCCTGACCAATGAACCGCCTTGAGAGAACCGTACGATGAGTTTCGACCTGATGGTGTTCGCCCCCGACGCCGCCCCGGCCAAACGGCCCGCCTTCCTCGACTGGTACGAGCAACAGACAGAATGGGCGGAGGACCACGGCTACGACGACCCGCGGGTGGCCACACCCGCGCTGCAAGCCTTTTACGCGGCGCTTGCGGCCGAGTTCCCGCCCGCACCGGCCGGCGCCGAGGACCCTGAAACCGGCACCGACTACACCGTCGGCAAGACGGTCATCTACATGTCGTTCCTCGACTGGGACCGGATCGACGCGGCCTGGGAAGCCGTGCACCGCCTGGCGGCAAAGCACGAACTGGGCTTCTTCGACGTCAGCTCCGACCTCGCCGAAGTGTGGCTGCCCGACCGCAAGGGCGGGCTGCGCGTCGCCCATTCCGATTAATCAGCCTTGACCAGCGGGCTTTCCTGCGGGCCGAGATAGCTCGGCTTCAGACCGCCCGCGTCGATCACGACGCGTTGCAGCACGAGTCCCGGATCCAGCGCCCAGAATTTCAGCGTGTGGCGTCCCGGCGCCTTCACCTCGTGCGCCGTCGTGAACTGCGCGACGCCGTCCGTGACGATCTTCTCCCAATGCTGCAGCGATGCATCCGCATGCACGTCGACGATGCGCGGCGCCTCGTCGTCGATGGAGACGGCATAGCGGAAACCCGCTCCCGGCCGGAATTTCAGCGTGGGCGCCAGCGTCGCCTGCACGTTCACCTTGCCCGGTTCGAACAGGTAGACGTCGTACTCGAGCCGCATGCCGTCCGCCGGCGCCAGCGCGGGCGCGTCCACCGGCAGCGTGGTCATGCCGGACAGCGTGCGGCCCAGGCCCGGTACGCGCAGCCATTCGCGCCCGGCAGGGGCCAGCGCGCGGCTATAGTGTTCCGCCTCGATGGCGACCGTGCCGCCCGTCTCCACGAAGCCGGCGACCTTCGTACCGCGCTGGTCCGCGTGGCGCAGCGGGACTTCCACGGCGGCCCGCTGGCCATCCGGACCGGTCACCAGCACGCGGCCGGACGTCGCGCCCGCCGGCACCTGGTCCCAGCGCACGTCGACGGTGATCCGCTTCGACTTGTCCGTCGTGCCGGACGATTCGCCCAGCACGATCCACGGCTGCTCGGCACGCGCGGTCCAGGCCACCGGCGCGGCGCCGCGGTCGAAGACCTCGATGTAGCGGTTCGCCTTGTCGAACGGTTCGAACGCGGGCAGGCGCAGGTCCTTCGCCGC
>NZ_JBKYMO010000604.1:0-2952 GCF_047302915.1 Massilia sp. CT11-108
TTTTTTTTCCCCCCCCCCCGCCCCCCCCCTCGGGCCGGGGGGGTGGGGGGGGGGTTTTTTTTTTAAAACAATCATCTTGGGGGGGGGGGGGGGGGGGGCGGGGGGGCGGCCCCCCCACGAAGCGGCCAAGTACGAGCGCCTGTTCGCGCTGCCGGGCGGCGGCGGGGTCTCGCAACTGCAGGTGGAGGGCAAGAAGAATGCGCTGCAGGCGGCCGAGAACGCGGTGCGCGTGGCGGAATCGCGCGCGAGCGAGCTCTCGGCGCGCCAGAGCCTGGAAACCACCGAGGCCCGCTCGCAGCTGGAGACGAGCGGCCAGCAGCTCGCGAGCCTGCGCCTGCAGTACGAAGCGGCGACGCGCGAGGCGACGAACGTCGAGGAAAAGCTGCGGCTGCAGGTGCAGACGGCGCGCCTGGTGGCGGATGCGGCATCGCGCATCCAGTTCGAGAACATCGACAAGGACAATTTCCTGCGCATCCTTGCGCCCGTGGACGGCGTGATCACGGAGGTGACGTCCACGCAGCCCGGCGATAAGATCCAGGCGAACACCCCGCTGGGCGGCATCGTGCCGAAGAACACGCGGCCCCTGCTCAAGATCGAGATCCCCGAACAGGACCGCGCCTTCCTCCGCGAGGGCTTGCCGGTGCAGGTGAAATTCAACGCCTTTCCATACCAGCGCTACGGCATCATCGACGGCACCTTGCAGACCATCGCGCCCGCGACCCGGGCCTCGCCGCAGACGCGGCTGCCCGTGTACGAAGGCCGCGTCGCCCTCGAGCGCGATCACTACACCGTGGGCGACACGTCGTACCCGCTGCGCTACGGCATGACGGCGAGCGCGGAAATCGTCGTGCGCAAGCGCCGTCTCATCGACCTGGCCTTCGACCCGTTCCGCCAGCTCGGCGGGTGATGCCTATTGCGGCAAGCCGTTGTCGCCGTCGGACGCCGCCTTGAGCTGCAGGAAGACGACGTCCGCCGGCACGGTTTCTCCCGCCCGGAGCTTGGTGCGCGGGTCGTCCATGACGGGTGTCAGCATGAGCTTGCCTTCGACCCGGTCGGCGACGAACCAGGATTTCATCGCAGCCACGTGCACGAGGAAATCGCCGGCGCCGTGACGATAGCGGCTGACGAGCCGTGCCACGGCCGCGTTGCCCAGTTCGGACGCCCGCCAGCCTTCGCGCGACCCGGTGACGAAGATCGAGGTCGCCACGCGGTCGCCGACCTTGACGGGGTACAGGCTACGGCGGATGTCGACGAGCAGCGTTTCCGGATCGGTGTTCCCGGTAAAGGCACGCAGGGCGTCGAGCTGGACCCGGTAGACCTGCAGCGGCTCGCCGAGCGTGGCCTGGCGTACCTCGGCCTCCGACTCGAAACCGAGCGACGCATAGTTGCCGGCATTGACGACCTGCCGGAGCGTGGCCAGGCCATGCTGCGCTGCGGTGTCCTGGCTGTGGTTGGGGCGGGGTTGGCTCGTCTGGCAGCCGCCGAGGAAGAGGACGACCGCAACGACCAACGCGAAAGGAAGTTTGCGCATGTCAGTCACCTTTGTACGTGATGTTGTAATAGTCGTTCCAATGGGTGTGGTCGCCCGTGCGGCTGACGTAATCGGCATACGTCATGATGGTTTCCGTGCCGCCGACGAGCGTGCCCAGATCCGTATAAGGCTCGGGATCGTTGACGTCCACGTATTGCACGCCGTTCACCGTGAAATAGCCTTTTACGACCATCATGTGGCCACCGCCGCCGGGCCAGTGCCAGCTGAATGCGATGGGTTTCTTTTTGCAGTAAATCTGCGATTTGATCTGGCTGAACGTGAGTGCCGTATCGGAGGTCTGGTCGGCCGTAAAACCGTATTTCACGTATTCCGGCCAGCCGCCGTTATTACAGCTTCCGGAATTATTTTCGCAGCACGTCGCGAGGCCGAAACGGTTATTCGCTTCCACGCATTGGGCGACGTCATGGCCCAGGAAACGCATGGTCATCTGGCCGCTCGCCGCCCAGCACCAGTTCGACGCCTGCTGCGGTAATTTCGGGACGTCGATTGTGGATACCAACGGTGGATTACAACAGGCGGATAAAGTTCCCAATAAAAAAATTCCGCCAAGTATATTTGCGCTTTTCATTACGGCGACCCTCCAGCGAGTTCAATCGTTTATTTCCGGAATCATCCACGTATGGATAAACCCTCCCGATAAAGGTATATGCAGATCGGTTGCGAACCCAACCTGATTCCCGTGATTGGTTGAGGCCGCTCATTGATGAATAACGCCATCTTTTAATGCGGTATCATTGCGCCATGCGCCGCCTGATCCTCATCCTGCTGCTGGTCGTCTATCCATTCCAGGTCGCCCTGGCCATGGCGGACAAGTGCTGCGCGATGACGCCGGCCGGCGTGAGCCACCACAGCGTCGTCGCGCCAGGCGTAGACCGGACCGTGTTCGTGGCCGACGACGACGGCGCGTCCCTGGTCGACCCGCACTGCGCGGCCTGCACGTTCGGACATACGGCGTGCCTGCCCGCGGCGTTCGTCGTGATACCGGCCGAGCGCCGGCACGCTTCCAGCATCGCCTTCTTCCCGCCCTACCTCAAAGCGCCGCCCGCGAGCCGTCCCGAACGGCCGCAATGGCCTGCCGCCGCCTGACCCGCGCGCGGCATTGATACCCCACAAATCTCCGCGCGCCTGAATCGACCATTTTCAGGAGCACGCATGAACACATCCAGACAAAGACTGGCGATGTTCGTCCTCGCATCCGCATTGGCATGGCGCTGCGGCGCCGAGCCCCTGCGCGTCGCGGCGGACACCACCCCCATCGACTTATCCACAGCGATCCGGCTCGCCCTCGACCAGCCCGCCGCGCGCGCGGCCGCGCATGAGGTGTGTGTCTTTTAAACAAATGACGCTGCCGCCCAATATAGAGGTGGTTTTGTGGGGGGGGGGCGGGTGATTTAAAAAAA
>NZ_JBKYMO010000605.1:0-2951 GCF_047302915.1 Massilia sp. CT11-108
ATGCCGCGGCGAGCAGCGGCGGCGAGGCGCAGACCCGCTTCGACCTGCAGGCGCTGGGCACGCAGGGCGCCACCGAATTCACGCTGGAGATCGACGGCCAGTCGCTGCGCTGGCGCGGCCAGCCGCAGCCGTGGGTGCACATGGTGTGGCCGAATCCGCAGGGCGTGCCGGGCGCGAAGATCACCGCGCTCACGCCGGAGGGCCGCAACGTCGTCGTGCTGGACGAGCCGGGCCACTTCGGCCTCAAGAAAATGATCGACGCGGCCCAGCGCAAGCGCAAGCCCGACGGCGCGTTCGAGCTGTCGTGGCAGGCCGGCGGCGTCACGGTGACGGCGAACCTGAAGGTCTTGCCGGCCGCGCCGGCGCCCGCACCTGTCCAGGCGTCCACGTCGGGCCAGGGCTTCAAGCGCCTGCGCCTGCCGGAAACGATCACGGCGCCGCGCACCGCCCCTGTGCAGACGGCGCTGGCGGGAGCTGCGCAATGAGCCGCCTCACGACCCCCGTCAGCGTCGGCTATTTCGGCAAGCTGCCCAGCCGCGGCGACTTCGTGCGCGGCAGCGCCAGCCCGGCCCTCCTCAAGGTGCTGGACGACTGGCTGTCGGAAGCGATGGACCTGATGAGCACCAACGCGCGCTGGAAGCTCGCGTACGACACCGCCGCGCCGCTGCACTTCGCGTTCGTCGGCCCGCGCCGGCGCCACGCGATCGGCGGCCACATCGTGGCGAGCAGCGACGAATCGAGCCGCCGCTATCCGTTCCTGATGGCCGGCGCGATGGAAATCGCGGAGCCCGCCGCGTTCCTGCCCACGACGCCGCTCGTGTTCACACGCCTGTGGTGCCGGCTCGAGACCCTGACGGCGGGCGTGCGCAACGCGGGCGATCCGGCCGCGCCGCTGCTTGCGGCCAGCAGCCAGCCGATCGACCTGGACCTGCGCGCCGCCGCATACGACCCGGCGTTCGACGATTTCCTGGAAGTGCAGACGATCGCCGCGCTGGATGCACTGCTGGCGGGCGCCGGCTTCGCCGTCTCCACGCGCCAGGTGCTGCTGGCGCTGGGCATGCTGCTGCAGCCCGTGCTGGCCAGCGGGTCCGGACGCCTGGAAAAAAGCCTCGTGCTGCCGCTGCCGGAAGACCCCATCCACCGCAACCTCGTGGCCGCGTTCTGGATGCACGTGATCGCGCCCTTCCTCGCGCGCGCCGACTTCGAGCTGGCGCTGTTCGTCACGCGGCTGGACGGCCGGCCGGCGCTCGTCGTCGGCTTTTCCGGCGCGTCGGCGCAGACGCTGCGCACCCTCATCGACCCGCAGGCGGGCCTCGACCACCTCATCGGCTTCGCCGACCTCGAATGGGTCGAGGACCAGGTCGACGGCGACTACGCCGTGCGCAAGCTCTCCGCCTGGCTGGCGCAGGGCAGCCTGTCCCTCAAGTCCGCGCTCGATTCCGTCGCCGCGGCATTCATCGGATCCTGATATGCGAATCTTCACCCAGCGCGCCCTCCTCGCGTTCTTCGTCACGTGCCACGCCGGCATCGCCGCCGCGCAGAACACCGCGCCCGCCCCCGCCGCCGCGCAACCGGGCCAGGTCACGGCCAGCGGCACCGTGCCGGACGAGGCGACCAAGGCCGCCGTGCTCGCGAAACTGCGCGAGGTCTACGGCGCCGACCGCGTGGTCGACCAGATCGCCATCGGCCCCGTCGCCATGCCCGCGAACTGGAACGGCTACGTGCAGAAGCTGATCACGCCGGACCTGCGCCAGATCAGCCGCGGCCAGCTCAGGATCGACGGCAGCAACGTCAGCCTGCGCGGCGAAGTCGCGAACGAGGCGCTGCGCCAGCGCATTGCGAGCAACGTCGCCACCAACCTGAACCCGACCTACACCGTCAACAACGGCCTGCGCGTCTCCGCCGCCGAGCAGGCCCTGCTCGACAACACGCTGGCCAACCGCACCGTGGAATTCGAGAGCGGCAAGGCGACCCTGACGCCGACCGGCCGCGCGATCCTCGACGAGATGGTCGCGGCGATGCAGAAGCTGAAGGGCCGCCGCATCGAGATCATCGGCCACACGGACAGCGCCGGCCTGCGCGCCAGCAACGTGAGCCTGAGCCAGGCGCGCGCCGCCACGGTGAAGGCCTACCTGGCCGCGCACGGCATCGCGGAAGAGAACCTGTCCGCCAGCGGCCAGGGCCCGGACCGCCCGATCGCCAGCAACGACACCGCCGAGGGCCGCGCGCGCAATCGCCGCATCGAATTCCGCCTCGCGCAATGATTTTCCATTGAAAGACACCATGTTCACCGCCGACGCCCTGCTCGCCCCGATCTCCGACGCCGCCCCGTGCGGCGCCGACCTCGCCTTCTCGCCCGAACTGGACGCCATCGCCCGCGCACGCCAGTTCGACGACCCGTCGCTCGCGCAGGGCGAATGGGTGACGGACCTGAAGGAGGCCGACTGGGGCTTCGTCGTCGACCGCTGCGCGCGCCTGCTGGCCGAACAGACCAAGGACCTGCGCCTCGCCGTCTGGCTGACGGAAGCCGCCGCCAAGCGCCACCACCTGCGCGGCCTGGGCGAAGGCTTCCGGGTGCTGGCGGGCCTGTGCGAACGCTACTGGGACCTGGGCCTGTATCCGGAAGCGGATGGCGGCGACCAGGAACAGCGCATCGGCAATCTCGCGTGGATCCTGTCGCGCACGCGCGCCCTCGTGCGCGAGATGCCGCTGACCGAAGGCCGCGGCACCGCGTATTCCACCGTCGATTTCGAAGCCGCGCGCCGCCGCGCCTGGCCGACATGGAAGCGGCAAAACGCGGCAACTCCAGCGCCTTCATCGAGGGCATGCGCGCGGACGCGGAAAACTGCCTGGACGCGCTCGCGCAACTGGAACGCGCGGCCGACGCTCGCCTGGGCCAGGACAGTCCCGGCTTTTCGCAGGCGCGCGAAGCCGTGCAGGCGCTGCTGCAC
>NZ_JBKYMO010000606.1:0-2950 GCF_047302915.1 Massilia sp. CT11-108
TGCCTGGCCCGCGACCGCAGCGGCGCCACGCTGCGGCGCACGCTGGACGCCTGGTTCGCCCACAACGAAAGCGCGGCCGCCACCGCCGCCGCGCTGCACATCCACCGGAACACCCTGGATTACCGGCTGCGCCGCGTCGAGGAACTGACCGGCCTGCTTCTCGCGCGTGCGGAAGACCGTTTGCTGCTGTACGTGTCGGCCCTGCTAAGCCAGGATTAAGCCAGGAAGTCTTGCTTTATCGACAAAAAGGCGTTCATAATCCTGCGACCCCACCCAGGAGAACGCCATCCGCTCACCGCTCGTCCGCCTGCGCCTGCGCTGGTACGCCATCAGCACCGCACGCCTGTTGCTGCGCCGCTGGCAGGCCATCATGCTCGCCACCGGCGTGCTGGCGTCGGCCAACGCGTCCGCCTTCGGCAACCTCGACACCTACACCCGCCCCCTGCTGTCCCTGCTCGCCCCCGACCACGGCGCGATCTGGCGTACGGGCTATCTGCTCGCCCTGCTGCTGCCCGTGGCCGCCTGGGTCACCATGCAGCGCGACCAGGTCGCGGGTGGACCGTTCGTGGCATTCGCCGGATCCCGGACAAGGTCGCCCGCATCGTCGAACGCTTCGGCCTCGTGCGCCATCTCGACACGCGCTGCGGCGCCATGTCGCTTGCGGTGGAGACCGTGGTGCCGATGCGCGAGCGCGACGGCAGTTGTGAGGTCTCCGGATATTTCGTGAAATAGATGTGGATACCCAACTTCTCTTCATCTGCTTCCTGACGTTCGTGATCCACCTGATCGGGACCCTGGCGTACTCGGTACGGATCGCCGGCGTACGGACCAGGCGGATCGCCGTGTCGCTGGCCCTGTTCGGCATTCTCATGCTCGTGTCGCGGACGTCGAATTCGTTCCTGGGCCCGTTCCTGGCGAAGCGTGTCGAGACCCACCTGGACCCGCTCGCGGGCGGTGCGCTGCTCGCCGATTTTCGCTGGCTGCTCGTGTCCGCAAGTCTTGCGACGGTGGCTGGCGCCCTGCTGATTCCGACGTTCCAGCGTGTATTCTGCCGCGCGGTCCTGCATTTCCAGGCACATCGCTCGATCCCGAAGCTGATCCTCCACGGCTTCTTCAAGGGTGGCCTGTCGTACGTCCGCGACGTCGCCCGCATGCCCGCCGCGCGCAACATGACCGGATTCCGGTCGGGACACGGCGTGTCGGGCCGGATCACGCTGCTGAACGTCGGCGCCACCGCGCTCTGGACCGTCGGCGTGTTCGCGGCCCTGTACGCCGGCGTGCTGGACCCGTCGGTGCGCGTCACGTCCAGCACGCTCTCCTCGATCATCAACGGCGGCGCGACCATCATGATGGCCGTGTTCATCGACGCGCACATGTCGGGGATGACGGACGATGTCGTCGAAGGCAACGTCACGGAAAGCCAGTTCAGGAAAGCCATCGTCTGGCTGGTCGGCAGCCGGCTGGCGGGCACCGTTGCCGCGCAAGCGTTGCTGGTACCGGCGTCGCTGCTGATCGCGTCCGTGGCCCGCGTCATATGATGCCATGCTGACCCCTCCTCGCCAGGCCAGGCCCGACGAATCGCTTGGATTCCCATCCGCGCTGCGCGCTTCCGTACGCGCGGCCGTTGCCGTCGTCGCGCAGGACGAACTCGCGCCCCCGCACGGTGCCTTCGACGTCGACGTGGATGGCGAAACCTTGCACATTCCATATCGGCTGTACTACGACCCAGCCCGCCTGCGCCGCGCGTTGGAGGATGCGCGGGGCGTCGACCGGCGCATCGTCGCCTGCCTGGGGACGCGGCATTACGACGGTCACGTGCGCCAGGCATGCCTCGCGCAGATTCTCGACCGCGACGAACCTTGGCTCCTGCCCTATATCGTTCAGCTGGCCGGCGAGTACGTAATCGAGATCGTCGAGGACGTCGCGCGCTGGATCGGGACGCGCGACGCGTCGTCCCTCGCGTCTTTCGCACGCGCCAACCCGGCCTGGCTCGCAACCCTGGCGCGACGTGCGACGAGCTACTGGAACTGCTATCATCGGCCGGCGTTTCCGGATCGGGCCGACTATCCGGGCACCCGAGTCCTTTCACGCTTCAGATCCGATGCCACACGCCGATAATTTGCAGTTGCGACGCGCAACCCGCGCCGCCCAGGGCTGGCGCCGCGCGCCCGTCGGCGCCACCGAGATCGCGTACACGCTGGCACGCCCGGTGGTATCCTTGGCGCCATGACTACCGATTCCGATATTGAACTGTCCGGCCCGTTCCAGGCCAAGGACGCCAATGGCCGTACCCTCGACGTCAAGTCGATCCGCATTTTCGACGAGGGCTACGGGATCATCGATGTGTACGTGAAATTCAAGGACCGTCTCGAGCCCGGCGCCTACAAGGACGCCGTCCTCGTACGCGCCATCATCGACCGGCTGCGTGCCGTCGGCTACAAGGGGCCGGACTTCGGCCACAGCGATCCGGGCCTGCAGGAGAGCCGTCTCATCGTGCTCGAGGCACCCGAGGAATTCGCGCCGTTCGCGAAAAGCAAGGGGTGGAAGAACCTGGCCGAAGACTTCGACAGCTGATGGCACGGCGCCCCGGACTGCTCGCGGGGGCGCTTGCCGTCGGCCTCTCATGCGCGGCGTCCGCGTACGCCGACCCGGCGTACGAAGGCTGGCTGCTGCGCATGGGCGACTACGAAACGCTCGCCAACGTCTGGCGGGCGGATACGGACAGCGGCGACGGCGCGCAACAGGAACGCCTGGCCGAACTGTTCCTCGGTCCGCATGCGCGGGCCGCGAAGGCGCGGCCGTTCGAGGGCATCCACAATCTCTATTGGGCGGCCCTGCGTGGGCGCCGCGGCGCCGTGCTTTCGGGTCGCGGGATTGCAGTGTGTTATAAAAAAAAGACGCTGCCGCCGAAAAGAGAGGTGTTTATGAAGGTGGGGGGCGGATCATTAAA